>JANQFT010000073.1 GCA_028277685.1 Phycisphaeraceae bacterium | reverse complement strand
AGGACGATGGTCCAGCACATCCTGCATGGCGCGCATAGCGTGCCCGAGCCGACCGTCCCGCAGCGCCTGTTCGCCGTAGGCAAGCATGGCCTCGTGCGTGGCCGCCGACCAGGGATAGCGCCGAAACGCATGCATCAACGCGGTGGCGTTATTCTGTCGCTGTGCTTTGGCGATGGCTTTAGCCGCATCGTTCTCAGTCTGTTGGGCGAGGCGGGCAGTTGCTTCGGCCGGTTGCTGCTGGATATGCGAGTCGGCGGTCGACCAAAGCGAGGCATGCCGACGACTGTCCAGACGCACGAGCGCGTGTCCGGTCGGATCCATCTCATAGATCGCATCGGCACGACGCACCACATCGTCATCGGTCGCTTGTCGCAGTGTCTGCCAACTCAACGCGTGATGCGGCTGCACGGTGAACTGCGGGTTGATGGCTGATTCGCCGTACAGACTCAGGGCCGATTTCTGATCGCGATAGGCAAAACGCTTCTGCGACAAACTCTGATACACCGCCAAGGCCTGTTCGCGCAAGCCGGCGTTGGTATACAACCGGGCCAGCGCTTCGCGGGAAGTTTTGCTTGCTTCAGATCGTGCATCCGCTTCGGCAAGTAAACGCGCAGCTTCGGGGTAGTCTGCCCGGTTGATTTGCACGATCGCCATGGCGCGCAAGGCCATCGCAATTTCAGACTGCGCATCGGTCAGGTAACCCACCCGGCGCAGCGCGAGCAGACGATCTGCGGCATATTCCAACCACGCGATTCCCTGGTCAGCGCGATTCGGATCGAACCAGGGTGTCTGCACCAGAATGCTGTTCAATCCCTTGGCGGCAATGTCGGGGCGGCCGGGTGAGCTTTCGATCATCATGCGACTGTACTGGTTGGCCCGATCGCGCTGATTGCACCAGACCAGGTCGTCCGACAGGTGACGGATGAAGTCCACATCGTGCACGAGTTTGGGGTCGCGCTCCAGGGCCTGCTCCATCATGCGGGCGTACCACAGTCGCTTGAGGTAATTGCGATGGCCGCGGCTCTTCACCTTCTTCAATGGACCGGCCGACCACGCTTTGCCGTTCACCTCGCGCAGCTTTTCCCAGTCGCTTTGCCATTGGATGTCCAGCTTATCCTGCGTCAGGTGCTTCGGCATGGGTTGAAGCGGCGCCGGGTCCGCCAGGGCCGGCAGACGAAGGCACAACAGAACCAGGATCACACACCAGATGGTTTGAGCAGCAGGGGGCATGGTTCGCATGAGCGCATGATATCCATAAGTGGAACACAAATCGGCCACATATGAAATATAGACGCTACGGAACGGGTGAGTTGTTCGTCGGATTTTCGCCTGAAACGGTTCTTTTATCCCCGCTGGTCGGCAGGCACTTCGCCGCTGGTGGCCGTGATAATCGACCGGATGCCCCCACGGCCCTGCCAGCGTGTTTGCAGCACCAGCCAGCGCGGTTTCATCAGCTTCGTCAGGTCATCGCAGATGCAGTTGGTGACATTCTCGTAAAAGATGCCCTCGTTACGGAACGACTGGTAGTAGAGCTTCAGGCTCTTCAATTCCACGCACGTCGCATCTGGGCAATAACGCAGCACCACGGTCCCGAAGTCCGGGTGACCGGTCTTGGGGCAGACGGACGTGAATTCCTCCGCCACGTGTTCGATCACATAGTCGCGGCCGGGGTGGGCGTTGTCGAAGCATTCAAGCAGTTTAAGATCGGGCATTGCTTTCTCGTTAACGAATCAACGTCCTCACAGCTTCCGATACCGGGCGATCAGATCGATGATGCGCTGCTGATCCGGCTTCACGCGGATCGACTTCTGCCAACTGCTGATCGCGCGATCGCGGAGGCTGGTGTCTTCACGTCGGCCGGCGATGTACTGTGCCATCAGGTTTACCCCCACGCCGTTCAGGCTGGCCGGATCTTCGGGGTTGATCGCGAGGGCTTTCTCATACGCTTCAAGGCTTTTCTTGAACTGGCCCATCTTGAAGTGCACGTAGCCCATGCGCTCCCACACCATTTCATCGGGGTTGTTACGGCTGAGCACCTTCAATACGTTCATCGCACGCTGGAACTTACCGGTGCGGGTCAGTGCATCCACCATGTTCAGGGCAATCTTCGGTTCGAGGTCATCCGTCAGTTCCAGCGCGGCATCGTAACTTTCGATGGCTTTGGGATACTGCTCCAGAGCAGCGTAGATGCTGCCCAGGTTCACGTAGGCGGCATGTTCATCGGGCTTGAGTTTCGTCGCCGCCTGCGCATAGGGCAGGCCGAGTTGCGGTTGATCGATCTGCAGATACGCGGTGGCCAGGTTCAGGTTCGCTTCATAGCTTTGCGGATCGATGGTGAGCGCGGTGAGGTACGACTGGATGGCATCGCGCACTTTGTTCAGCAGGTGATTCATCAGGCCAAGCTTGTAGTTGGCCTTGAAGTTCCGTGGTTCGATGTTGACGGCCGTCTGATAGCTTTTCGCCGCCGTTTCGTAATCGCCCTGCACGTGATGGATATCACCAATGCCCAGGTGCGCCCGCATCAGGCGGGGGTTCACTTCCAGTGCCATCTCGAACGCAGCTAAGGCGGACATGTTCAATTCTTCACTGTGCCACATCTCACCTTGCGTGGTGAGTTTGAGGGCAAGTTTACGATCGGCACTGCCTTTCATCTTGCAGCCGACGGTCGTCAGCAGCAGGGCGGAGAGGGCGGCGAACTGTACGAATTGGCGTGTGCGCATGTTCATTATGGTAAATCTAAGATCGGTTGATCGCGGGGTCAATCGCCAGCATGGGTCAGGCGGTAAAGCACAATGCCGCCGGACTCACTCAGCAGTCGGGCCTGCAGGCCGAGTTGGTTGATCGCCTGCAGGTGATCGCGGGTGAAGTTGGGGTCGTAGCCGTAGTTTTCTTCGCTGGTCCAGCGGGTGATCATGGCGAAATCCACCAACAGATGGGTGTAGCCAGCTTCACGCAGCCAATCGATGCCGCCCCTAATACTGCCACGATCCTTGATCGCCATTCCGAGTTGGCTGGTATCCCACACGGTGTGGTAGTCGATGGGCGGATTAACATACAACGGCGTGGCGAAACCTTCGGCATAAATGCGACTGCCCGCGGGTACGATTTCTTCATCGTTCAATGATCGGTACGGTTCGATCTGCTGTTGGGCGATGCGGTGGCCGCCGATCAGATGCACCGCCCCGCGCTGCACCGGGTGCATGTAGAACCCCAGGCAGATGAACACCATCCACACGGAAAACAGTCCGCCACCAATCAGCAAACCGGTACGCGGCAGGCGGTGGACGGCCAGGCCGATTGCCACACACGCCGGCCCAAGCATGGGAATGAGAAACCGCGCCTGCTGATGGGTGGTGAACAGCCAACCGGCCAGTTGAATCACCACCAGCACTGCGATCGCTTTGCTGATCGGTTGGTAGTCGTCATCCTTGCGGCAGAGCAACAGTGCCGCGCCCGCAGCCGGCCAGATGACTACGCCGAATTGCAGGTCCGTCAGCCAATGATCGCGCAACCGCGCGAACCATTCGCCTGGCGGCGGTGGGGCGTGCGCAGTGGCCCAGCGCGTGGCCTGCTCGGCCGACCAATGCGCGGTACCGAAATCGCTCGCCAACAGGGGGAACACTGGGTTACCCGTCCACAGCGCGTTGCGCATCAGCCAAGGCAGACAGACAATCACCGTACCCACCAGCGCGATGGCCAGGTGTTTCCCGCGGTTCGCATGCAATTGCGGTGAGGCCAGCACGGCCAGCAACGGCAGGGCGATCATGGTGGCGGCGGTGAGTTTGCATAAACATGCCATGCCCAGCAGCAGGCCGCAGGTCAGCGCGAGGCGCATGGTGGGGGTGTTGTCATCTGATTGGCCGATGTGCACGATGCACAAAGCTGCGGCTGCGCCGAACAGCATCATCGCCTGTTCCGTGTAGGCCATGCTGCCGGTGACCATGGTCCATGGCGTCAGCAGGTAAACCACCCCCGGAACGAGGTTGGCCGGGTTGTCGGGTTTGTTGGTCAGTCGCGTGGTGATGCGGCAAAGAATGAACGCGGTGATGACCGCGCAGGCGGCGCTGAATAACTGCGAAGCGTAGGCCGCTTCCACCGCACCCCCACGCCACACCGCCAGGTGCATGAACACGCACTCGACCAGGTTTGGCATGTAAGAATAGGCGTTATGTTCCAACGGTTGCATACTGCCGAGCGCCAGCCATTCACGCGGCAATTGCAGGTGATAGGAAAGCACATCGTACCCGCCAAATTCACTCACCCACAGCACGCCCGGCGCGA
>JANQFT010000564.1 GCA_028277685.1 Phycisphaeraceae bacterium | reverse complement strand
ATACCACTCATCCGCCTGATCCGGGTGAATGAAAAACTCAATCTCCATCTGCTCGAATTCACGACTCCGGAACGTAAAGTTCCGCGGCGTGACTTCATTACGAAAACTCTTACCCATCTGCGCCATGCCAAACGGCACCTTCACGCGGCTGGTGTCGACCGTGTTCCAGAACTGCGTAAAGATGCCTTGCGCCGTTTCTGGGCGGAGGTAAGTCAGCGCATCATCACTTTGAATCGCACCGGTATAAGTCTGGAACATCAGGTTGAACGCGCGCGGCTCGGTCAGGTCGCATTCATCATGCTCACCGGGCTTCTTGCTCGGCTTGTTTGGACACTGGTACTCACCCTCTTCCAGGTGATCCGCCCGGAAACGGGCCTTGCACTTCTTGCAATCCACCATCGGATCATTAAACCCACCCACGTGGCCGCTGGCTTCCCACACCTTGGGGTGCATGATGATGGTGGTATCCACCGGCACGATCTGCAGCGAATGGCCGTCCGGCCCATCGGGGGGGCAGGTGATGGTGTCGGTCCACCAGGCGTCTTTGAGGTTCTTTTTGAGTTGGGCACCGAGCGGGCCATAGTCCCAGAAACCGTTGATCCCGCCGTAGATTTCCGACGATTGCCAGATGAACCCGCGTCGCCGGCAAAGGGCAACGATGTCGTCCATGTTCTTGGTGGTGTTGGGTTGTGCGTTTTTATCTTCCGGGGCGGCCATGATTCACCTCATAACGTGCCAGCGGTCAGAGCAACAGAGGCCAGCGATCAGCGGAAACGTCCCGTCTGACGACTGACCCCTGATCTCCGACCTCTGATCATTTTCGGGAAGCGAATCGTACCGAGCGAATGCGATGCGAACAAGGCAAACCACGCCCAGCCGTGGGTGGATTGAACGCGGTCGGGATGGTCGGGGGAAGAACCGAGTAGCTCGGATTAATTACTGGTTTTCCCAATTCCGCAAAAAAGATCCGTAAATTGTTGTAAAGCGCGCACGAATGGTTCGCTGCGCCCGCCCTGACATGGAGCGACACACGCATGTGCGACCTTAAGTACAATTCTCACCGGCAAATACAGCCAGATCGGGTATGCTGGGCCGGCGTCAGACGGGTTTGGCCCTATACTGTGGGCAAACACTGGCCGAAAAGACAGTTACACCGCACGGCGGGTATGCAGGGAGGGGGCAAAGGAGGGCAATGTGCAGGCGGATGGAACATTGGCACGTTGGGGGGCGTCTGGTGTGGTGGATGGGGCTTGGAGGAATCAGGAACAAGAAGCATGAAATACCGCACGTTTATCATCGCCACGTTGTTGATCACCTCGGTCGGGTTGGCTGACAGCACCGATGCGCTGTTCGATCAGTTGTTCGGCGATCAGTTGAAGCAGGTGCGTTCGACCCGGGCGACCGATGACGATGCGGAACTGGCGGCACGAATGGTTGATGCGGCGGGCAAACTCGACGATTCACCGGCACTGCGTAAGCGGCTGTTCACCGAAGGTTACACGTTGGGTTTGCGCGATGCCCGGAAGGGTCATGCGGTGGCGATTCGTGCGGCGGAGCAATTGCTGAGGCGCGATCCGGGCCAGCGGGCACAGTGGGAAAACAAACTGCTGGATGTTTACAACCTGGCATGGCGGCAGGCACCGCGGGCAGAACGGGCTGAGAAGCAGGCAGCCCTGGTCGCGAAGTTGATTGAAGTGGCGGACCAACGTGATCAAC
>JANQFT010000397.1 GCA_028277685.1 Phycisphaeraceae bacterium | reverse complement strand
CTACCAGAAGGGCCGATTGCTGATCGCATCGAGTCGCACTGATGAAGCTCGAACCGTACTGGACGATGGCATCGCGGCGGCGAAGCGATCCGGCGATGCCAAAGCCGACAGCGAATTGACCCAGCTACGCAGCACGATCGGTTGAACGCAATCAACAGGAACAAAGCCATGAAACAGTGGATGGTGCTCGTAGCGGCGGTACTTTCGGCCGGCGTTTGCCAGGCGCAGCAGCCTTACACCCTTTGGAGCATGTGGGAAAATGATGGCGGCCCGCCACGTTTCTACGCCAGCAGCGACCGTTATTACACCAATGGGGCAGCCCTTGCGCTGACAGCCCAACCCGATTGGGCGAAATACCTTGCCGATGCGATGCCGTTCAACGAAGCGTTTGAAAATGACAGCCGTGCGGGTGTGGGCTTTGTGATGGGCCAACTCATGTTCACACCCGATCGATTAACGCGCACCGCAGTCATTCGCGATGAACGACCCTACGCAGGTTACCTGTACGGTGGCATGTACTGGCAACGCGCTACCGGCACCAGCGCAGCCGATGCAGCCACACTCGATCACTTTGAAGTGAACGTGGGTCTGATCGGTCCATCATCACTGGCGGAAGATGTGCAGAATTCGATTCACCGATTTGTCAACACCACCGACCCGCGTGGCTGGGATAATCAGTTGAAGGATGAGCCGACCGTCCAATTCTACCTTCGCAAGAAGTGGCGCACGGCCCCGGCATCGCTGGAGTTATTCGGCTCGGAGTTACAACATCAGATCATTCCCCAGGTTGGATTGGCGGCAGGTACCGTTTATCGCCATATGCATGGTGATCTGACCATGCGGCTGGGGGTGAATCTGCCGGATGACTTCGGGCCGCCGCGCGTTGCGGATTTGCCGACGGCGTTCACCGCCCCGGCTAATGGTTTCAGCCTGTATGGTTATTCCCGTTTCGGCATGCGCCTGGTTGAGCACAACACATTGATTGAGGGAAACAACTGGCGATCCAGCCATGGTCGCGATGCTGAAGTGTGGGTAGGTGATCTGCAACTGGGCGTGATGGGCCAGTACACCGGCGAAAACTGGGCCTTACGCCTCGGCTGGGCACACACGTGGCAAACGCACGAAGCGGAAGGCCAGGCCACGCACAATTACTATGGCTTGATCACCGCGTCGGCAACCGTATGGTTTTAAGTTGATCGCGAAGATGGGTATCTAAGTATTGAAACTGGTGTTGACGTATAACGCATCGCCGCTGGTCAGTTGGCCGTTTTGCAGCGTCCACAAATCGTAGAGGTTATGCAGGGCGAACCCCTTCGAACGCAGGTAGGTGTCCACATCGCCAAAGAGTGGCTGGCCATCGTACATGGCGATGAACTCGACTTCGGTGATGATGATGTGCGTGCGGTCGAGCAAGCCCTCTGCCCCTTTGAGTGCTTGCAGTTCGTAGCCTTGCAGATCGAGTTTGAGTACGTCGATCGGAGTGGTGATCGCCTCATCCAGCCGCACCTGAGGCAGGGGAGCGGTTTGCTTCACTTCCATCGCCTCGCCATGCAGATTGCCGGCGAATTCGCTTGGCTTGAGCACACTGGACGACATCACATTACCCACCACGTTGAATTCAATGGTGCAGGTTTCCGGACCGATGGCCGCGGGGTGAATATGCACGTTCGGTAACGCAGCGTATTTCTGTTGCAGCATCTGCGCGAGCGGAGGAATCGGCTCGAACATGTGGACCGTCGGTTGGTTATATTCCTGCAGGTAGCGATCCGTTACCCGCCCGATGTGCGCGCCGCCATCCACCAGCACCGGCTGGTCACGTTTGACCAGTGATCGCGCATCGGCAAAACGATCACGCGCCACCATTTGCCCATACGGTTGCCCATCACTACCGATGGTTGGGGCCTGAGGGCCGGGGGGGCTGGGGGTTGTGTTCAACGTTGGCCTCCGTGCCACTCATTCTCGTTCCATCCGCCCGTGCAAAGTGCATCGGCATGTTCGCACCCATCACAGTAGAAAACAGCCAAGAGGGCTAACCACCAAGGTACCAAGTAGAGAATGATGGCCTGGTAATCATGCCTTGGTGTTCTTGGTGCCTTGGTGGTTCAATCACTCTTCCAACGCATCAAGCAACTGTTGTTCATCCCATACTTCCACCCCGAGCGATTCAGCCTTGGCAAGTTTGCTGCCTGCTTCAGCACCAGCGATTACCAAGTCAGTTTTCTTTGACACACTGCCGCTGACCTTTGCTCCCATCGCCTGCAGTTTCTCTTTGAGCTGTGGTCGGGTGAACTGTTCGAGCGTACCGGTCAGCACAATGGTTTTGCCGGTGAAGGGGGAATCGGCGGCTGACGCGACCTGACCATATTCGTGGCTGGTCAAGTCCACGTCGCATGCTGCAAGTGCACTAACCGTTGCCCGTCCCCGATCGGACGCCAGATATTGACTTAATCCCGCAGCCACGATCGGCCCAACATCCAACACTTGCGATAGCGCTTCTTCGTCTGCAGTCATCAACGCGTGGACATCGGCAAACTGCATCGCCAGCGCGCGTGCTGTCGCGCCACCAATGTGACGAATGCCCAGCGACCCCAACACGCGTGCCATGCCGCGGTGCTTTGATGCGGCGATGCCCGCTACTGCGTTCTCCGCCGACTTTTCTCCCATGCGGTCGAGGTTTGCCAATTGATCCGCGGTGAGTTGGTATAAATCCGCAAAGTGATGCACGAGATTGGCTTCAAGTAGTTGGTCGATCAGCTTCTCGCCCACCCCGTCGATGTCCATCTGGTTGCGGCCAACGAAGTGAATCAGCTTCTCACGAAACTGTGCGGGGCATTCCGGGTTCGGGCAGGCGCGAATGGTTTCCTTCTCATCGGCATCGCGCTCGATTTCAACGGGGGTGTTGCACACCGGGCAGACCGTAGGCGGCTGGATTGGTTGACTTTCTTCCGTGCGCTGGTCTTTCTTGACCTCCACCACTTGCGGAATGATTTCGCCAGCTTTCTCGATCACCACCGTATCGCCGATGCGGATGTCTTTGCGTTGTATCTCACCGAAGTTATGCAGCGTCGCGTGCTTCACCGTGGTGCCCGCAACAAACACCGGCTCCATCGTCGCCCGCGGTGTGAGTTTGCCCGTCTTGCCGACCTGCCAGTCGACGGCCAGCAATTTCGTCATCGCCTGCTCCGGCGCGTACTTGTACGCGATGCACCAACGTGGCGCTTTGCTTGTTTGCCCCAGCTCCGCTTGCTGGTCGTAGCGGTCGAGCTTCACAACGACGCCATCGATCGGATAGCCCTGCTGGCTGCGCTCGGTGTCGAACTGTTCGATGTACGCCCATACCTCATCGATGCTGTCAACGGTGCGCACCGCCGGGCTGACTGGCAGCCCCCAGCCCCGAAAGTAAGTCAGAAGATCCGTGTGCGTATCGCACATTTCCGGTTCGATCTCGCCCCGGCCATGCGCGTAAAAATGCAGGTCGCGCTTGGCGGTTTCCCGTGGGTCGAGTTGTTTCAGGGACCCGGCCGTCGCGTTGCGTGGGTTGGCGAATACTAGCAGGCCCGTTTCTTCACGTTTCTGGTTCATGGCGGCGAAGCTTGCATGCCGCATGAATACTTCACCGCGCACTTCAAGGATGGCGGGTGCATCACCATCCAACACAAGTGGCACTGCGCGGATGGTGCGAATATTACTCGTGACATCATCGCCCTGACGCCCATCACCACGCGTTAATGCACGCACGAGTTTTTTGTTCTCGTAGCGAAGGCTGATCGCCACGCCGTCGACTTTTGGTTCACACACGTATCGCACTGCCGCACCGAACAGGTCATCTCCGCTAAGCCCCTTCGATACACGATCACCCCATGCCCGCAGTTCCGGCTCATCGTATGTATTATCAATCGACAGCATCGGCACCGTGTGGGCGATGGTCTGAAACCCCTCGATCGGTTCGCCGCCCACGCGTTGGGTGGGGCTGTCGGAGGTGATGAGTTGCGGATGCGCCGCTTCGAGGTCGGCCAGTTCCCGCAGCAGGGCATCGTATTCCTGGTCGGAAATCTCCGGGGCGGCATCCACGTGGTAAAGGCGATTGTGTCGGTTGAGCTGCTGTCGCAGGTCGTCGATTCGAGCGGAGGGATCGGTGGGGTCGGCTGGGGGCATGGGTGGCATTTTACCCCA
>JANQFT010000268.1 GCA_028277685.1 Phycisphaeraceae bacterium | reverse complement strand
AACCCGCGGCGGATGCATATCGGTATGGCAAAGCGTTCGCGGAGGCGTTCGGGCCGAGTGGGGAATATCCAGTGGTGCGTTCGGTGGAGATCGGCAACGAGCCGGCCGGGCGTGATCGATTCAGTGATGAAGATTACATGACGCTGTTCACGAACATGGCGAAAGGCCTGCGCGAAGGTGATCCGAAGTTGAAGATCCTCACCTGCACCGCTGGCGCACACGAAGGCGCATACAGTAAAAATGTGAATCTGTTTCGTGAGCATGCTGAGTTGTACGACGTGATCAACGTCCACAAATACGCCCAGGTGAAGGGTTGGCCCACGTGGCAGCGCACTTACCCGGAGGATGCAAGTTTTGGTTATTTGGGCATCATCCAGAAGACCATCGACTGGCGCGACAAGCATGCCCCGAACAAGGAAATCTGGTTAACGGAATTCGGCTACGACGCTTCCTCACAGAAACCTGATCCGAAAGGCCCGTTCAAGAAGTGGGTAGACGTAACAGACAAGCAACAAGCGCAGTGGATCGTGAGATCGTTCCTTTGTTTCGCTGCGATGGATCTGGATCGGGCGTATCTGTATTGGTTCAACGATAACGATAGACCGAGCGTACATGCTTCGAGTGGCGTGACGCGGAAGTATCTGCCCAAGCCGAGCTACTGGGCAATGAAGCATCTGTTTGAGACTTTGAGTGAGTACTGGTTCGGCCGTGAGATAAAGCACGTCGATGGCGAAGCGTACGTGTTCGAGTTCGTGCATGGCGAGGATGAGAACAAACGGATCTGGGTCGCCTGGAGCCCGACAGGCGCGGGACGCGAGACAACGATCACGCTGAACGTGCCGGGCAAGGTGATGAAGGTGGAGCGGATGCCGTTGAAGGCCGGCGTGATGAATCAGGTGAAGATCGATCGCGCAAAGGACAATAAAATTACGGTACCGATCAGTGAATCACCCGCGTATGTGTGGCTCGAAGGTAGATAATGCGAAGATTGATGACGCAAGCCGCAGGGCGCACACCGCAAGCCGCGACAATGCGGGCGATAGGACTCGAACCTACACGGGTGTTACCCCACCAGAACCTAAATCTGGCGCGTCTGCCAATTCCGCCACGCCCGCAAAGGGTGGCAAAGTCAGTGTATCACAGGGCTGAGATGACATCGACCTCGTAGCAAACCGGGCTTGAACGGAAAGGTCGAGAAAGTATAATGCGGGGCTATCTTGCCTCCGTAGCTCAATTGGCAGAGCAGCTGACTCTTAATCAGCGGGTTCTAGGTTCGAGTCCTAGCGGGGGCATTGACGCACGGCCCTGCACTCAGTCGCAGGGCCGTGTTGTTTTCAGCATAAACACAGGCATTTTCAACAACTCCCACCCCATTCTTCTGCCCTGAACATTCGTATCGTGTCGCACCCGTTCGTGCTGGCTCGCGCAGGATAAGGTGACACTCAAGGTGATACCTGTTGGTGCCCTCTCACCGATTCCTGTTCATCATCTGAGAGAATAAGGCGACGGCTTCAGCGTCCTGGCCCGGGAACAAGTGGCCACGCAGCATGTCGACTACCTCAGTCGCCCCAAGCATACTGAACACATGTGAGCTGATGCAATGGTAGTGGGTCAGTCTGAAAATTGAGTGGTGATTAGCACAAGAAGAAACAGTCCTGTACCACGTCCTGATCACCGCCCAGTCGATCGTGACTAGCAGCACCGTTCATCATCTTGACGGGGAGTGGAATCAATATCGCCACACAGATTGCCGATCCCGGTTACGTCAGCTACTTAATTTCCAATTCAGGCTCATGCAAGCCCAATTTATCTTGACCGATATTTGTGGACACTCCGACTTTAACGTTGACCAACTGGCAGTGCTGCACGAGCATCGCCTCGCGGTGGTTTGGGAAGGAGCAAGACTCAAGTGAGATGTTTCGTAGCGGACTCCCGGGTAAGCCCCGCAGCAAGGGGGGCTGCCCACTGCTCAGGCATTTTAATCGGCGAAGGTCGATGTCTCGTATGATCGGCAGCGTGCCGCCAGGACCAGGATCGTGCTTATATTCCAGATCGATGATCAGCGGTCGCAGCGCGATCTGGTACATCTGGATATCGTGGATTTTCACGCCTTCGATCACACCCCCTCGTCCGCGACAAGACTTCAGACGCACACCACGCTTGGTGTAGTGAAACACACAGTCATGCACGTGGACGTTGCGAACACCGGCGGACATCTCGCTGCCGATGACGACACCCCCGTGTCCATTGCGGACTGTGCAATGTCGTATGGTGACGTGCTCGCAGGGGCGATGGAAATTCCAGCCGTCCTGGTCTCGGCCAGCCTTGAGGCAGATCGCGTCGTCGCCGGTATCAACCGTGCATGCCTCAATCAAAACACGGCGGCAAGCGTCCGGATCGATGCCGTCGGTGTTCGGGGCCTGCTGGGGCGCCTTCACGGTGAGCTTGCGAATGGTCAAATCATCACACAGCACCGGATGCACCTGCCAGGAAGGCCCATCGCATACGGTCACGCCCTCCAGCAAGATGCGTCGACACCCCATGAACTGGATAAATGGTGGTCGCACACCGTCGGTTTGATTCCCGAACACGCGTCTGGAAATTGGCACGCCGTCGCCAGGCATGGTGAACAGCCGTTCCATGCCGGGTTGGTTATTCTTCCAGGGCCACCATGCCGCACCGTTACCATTCAGTGTCCCGTCGCCGGTGATGGCAATATCTTCGCTGCCGCACGCGTAGATGAGCGGCGAGTAGTTGAAGCACATCACACCGCCGCGCTGCTGGAACACGACGGGCAGATAGTCGTTCGGCTGGTCACTGAACGACAGCTCCGCGCCTGCCATCACATGCAGATTCACACGTGATCTCAAATGAATCGGGCCAACGTGCCAGACACCCGGTGGCGTGACGACCCGTCCTCCGCCGGCGATCGAGGCTGCCTCGATGGCGTTGGTGAATGCCTGTGTGTTGATTGTGGTGTGATCGGCAGTGTTCCCCTCTACCGCGCCGTATGTGCGGATGTCGAACTCGCGCGGATGTAGCGTGGGCGGTTGCGGTGGCTCTGTCTGCAAGGGTGCTTCGGCGTTGGGGGGCATGGATGGCACTTTGTGATCAGTCTCCGGATTCCGCGGTGAGGGTGTTGGAGCATGAGGACGTGGCATGGTGTGAATCACTTTCCCGCAGGCTGCGGCGGTAGTCGGTGGGGCTCATGCCCAGAGTTTCTCTGAACACATTGGCCATACGGTTGCCGTGCGAGAAGCCACAACGCTCAGCGATTTCTGAGATGCCCGCATCCGTTTCAATCAACATCCACTTGGCGCGTTCCAGATGGACGCGACGGATCTCTTCAGCAATCGTGCGTCCAAGCAGCGCCTTGAACTTTCTTTCCAATGCGCGACGGCTTACCGGCACCACACGCAGAATGTCTCCCACATCCGTGACTTCGCCAGCGCGCTTCTGGATGACCTCCAGAGCCTCGAGCACGCCGGGGTCTTCCACCGCGAAGACATCTGTGGATGTGCGTGTCGCGATCCCGCGTGGTGGAAGCAGAATCGGACCGGTCGGCGCCGGCTCACCTGCGATCATGCGCTCCAGCAACGCCATGCCTTCAAGACCGATCTGCTGTGATGAGGTGCGCACACTCGACAATGGTGGGCGTCCCAATTCACACATCACCGGGTCATCATGCACGCCGAGTACGGCCACTTCATCAGGCAGCTTCAAGCCAAGCTGACGACACAGACGCAGCGCCAGCAAACCAGCCGTATCCTTGGTCGCGAATACGGCGAGCGGCTTGGGCAGTGACGCCAGCTGATCGGCGATCGCGCGTTCACTGTCGCTGTGCACCACGGCGTAGTTGTTTGGTTCGGTGCCACATGCGCGGATGGTGGTACACGTATGGCTGTGCTCTGCCACGGTCTGGGAAAAGGCATCACAGCGTTCGTCACCAGATGCAATCAACGCGAGAAACGAAGTGAAGCTACGCTCGAGAAAGTGCTCAGCGGCAATGCGTCCGATGGCATGGTCATCGTGTCCCACGTACGGCAAGCCCAACGGGTGCGGGCCAATGCTGACGACCGGTACTGGCACATCACCAAACAAGGCAGCCTGGTCAGGTGACCGCACACACGCCAGTATCCCCGCCGGCTCACCGTCCAGCGCCGCCTTGACTGCCGCATCGGTCTCAGTATGCAATTCGATTGGACGCACCGGATTGGGCTGTTGGTAACGTCCGATACCGCGCAGGATCATCCGTGAGTTACAGCCGCGCGGCGTGAGAATCACAGCGATCTGACGGTTCGAACCTGCCATGTTGCTTCGATAAAACCATATCGACAGAAGCGCAGCAAGGCTCTGACGCAAAACCATAGAACATATACGCGACTGCGTAGAGCATCGTCAGATTCATCGCGCATACTAGGTGCGTGTCTGATTGTGGACATGACTCAAATCATCCAGTTACAGGAATAGGAGAAGCAATATGAAGCTTAGACTCGCACTGTTATCGGCCGTCGTGCTGACAGTCAGTCTGGTCGGGACGTCGACCACTTCGGCGGCGGTCGTCACCTTTACTCCAAACTCACTCAGTGACTTCCAAACCAGTGGCGATGTGATCTTCCGAAACTCGGCCCCAGATGGCTCGGGCAATTCCACGGTGCCGGACCCAGCGACTTCAACCATCGAAGATCCCAGTACCGAATCACCCAACCAACTACGCATCACCAGTGAGATCACGACGGGTGGTTTTGCGACCTACACGCACAACATGACCGGCGCCACCTTCAGCCCCTCTGGCCAAGGTGATGTCACGAGTATTAACTTTTCGATCACTGTCAATGATCCGGGCATCGGCAACAACGGCAGCCTGATGGGCTTTGGCCTGGAGCAGGGCGGCAACTTCTACTTCTACACCGAAGAGACAGGTACACAGGCGAAGATTCTACGTTTGCACAATTCCGGAGATATCAACTTCCTGACCATCAGCAAGACCGGCCTTGATGCGAGCGACTTCGGCCTGTTCGGAAGCTTTGTTCATCAGGTCGATCAGATGTCCAATCCTGATCTCAGTGCGTCCGGTGGTGACCTGCAGTTCGTGCTCTACTCGACCTCACAGACCAGTGGTCAGACAAAGGTTCGCGTTGCTGACTTCCACAGCATGCGAGTCGATGTGGAATTTATCCCTGAACCTGCCTGCATGGCACTGCTCGGCCTTGTGGGGATGATGATGCGTCGTTGTGGCTAACGCTCACGGGTCCATTACATGATCCTCCTCACAGTGGCGCGAGTAACCCTCTCACGGGGAGTGGCTTGACATGGTTACGGCTGTTGCTGACTCTGGCTATATTTAATTAGTTTTGCTTCCAATTCAGGCTCATTCGAGCCTAATTTGTACTGGCCGACATTGGTGGACACTCCGCCATTACCCCTAAACCTTCGGAGCCGGTTGTTTGGCTTCAGGTCAAGGGTAAGCAATCCACCTTGATGGGTTGGTAACGGAACCGAGAGAAGCGCGCTGCGCCTTCACCTGCGGCAAACAGGGCCACGCGCAACGAGAGGAATCCACCGAACACGTTGTGGTGTAAGCCGGATACTTCACGTGATTGAATGTAACGCCAGTCTCCCTCCGGGCGGCGCATGAACAGATCAAGTTCGTGTGCGCGGTTGACCAGTTTCAGCGTGCAGCACGTCAGCGGACCAACATCACGATGGCGCGTGAACTCCTGGCGATCGACGCGGCTTACGCCGGTCGTATCGCAATACAAGCCAAGATGTGCTTCGGAGTTGTAGAACAACACTAGACCCGCGCGTGTCTGATCGCTAAGCAACTCGACATCCACCTCAACTTCATAGCTTTCATCGGTGGGCATGCAGCAAAGTGTGGAACAATTCCCGGGCTGCTCGCCGGAGGCATCGATCACGAGGCCATCACCGAAGTGATGTGGCCTGATCGTCGCGCCGTAGAAGCGCCACATCCAGTTGAGGGTTGGGCCGGCGAAGTCGTCGTCGTCCGGTTGACTGGACATACTGCTGCGCGCCGGTAGTGCCGCGTAGCGTGCAGCGCGCTCGTCACCTCCACACGGCAAGACCCAGTTGTCATCGGTCCACTTCACCGGTGCAAGCAACGTTTGTCGACCCA
>JANQFT010000251.1 GCA_028277685.1 Phycisphaeraceae bacterium | reverse complement strand
TGCAGCTTGCGTCCCAGTTGCCGCATGGCACGCAGCTGCGCTGTTTGCTGTTCCATCACCCGTCGCCCACGCACCTGCGCGGTGATCTCCTGCACGACCCAGAGTTGGGCGATGGGTTTATCCATTTCGTCGCAGACGGGAATCACTTCGAAACGGAATGAGCCATCGCGCGTATCAAACTGCGCCTGGCCACCTACTTCGCCCTGGGCCAGCAGTTGTTCCACGCGGCGTTCCATGGCCGTGGGGTCGAGTGGTTCCAGCCGCGCCCAGAATTCGGCGGGTGAGTATCGTGTGCCCACCAACGCCTCAGATTTCGCGTTCAGCATGCGACACAAACGTGTGTTGGCGGTCACAATATTCTGCTTGTCATCGATCAACAGGATCGCATCCGACATGTGGTTGATCACCAGGTCGAGCAAACGCTGGTGCTCATCGAGCTTGGCCATCAACCACTTCGATTCGGTCACGTCCACAAGGCTGATGCGTACCTGAATCAGGTTGCCTTGTTCGTCCTGTACGCTGGCCATCTCCATGGCAACCGAGATGGTCGCCTCGTTGACCAACATCTGAAGATCGCACGAAGTCACATCATCAACGGTCAGGCGATCGATGCGATGTCGGAACGGCGAGCGATCATGCTCGGCAATGTAATCGAGAATCGGCACGCCCAGCAGTTGCGATGCATCGTTCACGGCAAACAGATCCGCCGCGCGGCGATTCGCCTCACAGATGCGTCCATCCGGCCCGACGCATATGATCGCCGCCGGGGCAAACTCAAACAGATTGCCGAAAGCCTGCTCGCGTTGACGTAACTGGTCTGTCACTTCGTCGATGCGCCGCAACATGCGACCCACAGCCGACGCCAGGTCGCCAAACTCACCCCCGATTTCTACCCCCGCCTGGTTGAAGGCGTTGGCGGTCGCATCATCACGCGCCAGCCGCGCAATGCGTCCCAACGGCCCACTGAACCAACTGCGTAACGCAATCAGGCCCGCCAACGTCAATACGCCAAGCAGCAACCACTGCGTGACAAGCTCCTGCA
Source organism: Phycisphaeraceae bacterium (assembly GCA_028277685.1). GTDB lineage: Bacteria > Planctomycetota > Phycisphaerae > Phycisphaerales > Zrk34 > JANQFT01. Next base: position 6,660 of record JANQFT010000251.1, on the reverse strand, counting down.
CCAGTTCCTGTCGTGTTTCGCGTAGAACGTGAGGGCCGTTCACCACCACGCTGATCGTGTGCGTTTGTTCATTGACCAGGAAGGGACTGCTCAACACGGTTGGGCGCGTCAGGTCGACGCTGTGTGCCTCAGCCGTGCTGATGCCCAGCTTCCACAAATGTACTTTCGTATCGGTTGGCCAGTTGCCCGCGGTCACCTGGTCGCCATGCGGTGCCGTGTAGCGTGCGGCCATGATGCGCTGGTCGTGCGTCGCTTTTTGCAGAGCCGTTTGGATGGCATCCAGTTCGACCGTTGCGATCAGCGGTTTGATCTCATCCTGAAGCTGATGTGCCACCAGGGCCATATGAGGTGCGGTCGAATCACCAGCTCGACGAGTGGATTGACGATACTCCAACACCCCCAGGCACAGCGATAACACGACACCACCCAGGCAAAAGCCTGCAGCTAAACGGGTCACCACGGAGTTCACCAACGACACACGGCGCATGAACAACAATCCTCGGCGAGCGCGGACTTACAACTCCGTATGTATCTATCGGACGGAATGTGGCGGGTGTTAACTACGCAAGACAGATGCACGCTCACACCATCAATGCTTATCGGGCACGTTGATACAAGTCATGCGCTTGAATGTACTGCCGCACTGCGGGGTGAAGCATTTGCCGGACCTGCTCGTCATCCGCGCCGTGCAGGGCCAATCGATCGCGTAGCTCAGTACTGGAGATGTCGATTTGCGGTACGTTCACCATACGGCCCTGCCAGACACGCTGTTCGGTGAGGTCTTGTGTGATGGCGGATAGCAGGTCATCCGCCGTTGCAGGTGGCCGCAGCATGACCAGCGGTTCAGCCAGGTCGACAATCACATCCGGATCGCGCCACTGGTTGAAAATCGCCGCCATGTCCGCCCCGATCAGCAGACGCAAGGTGATGTCGGGGCCAAGTGCATCGTGCAAGTGCCGTAACGTATCGGCCGTGTAACTTGGCCCATCGCGATGAATTTCACAATCGTTGATGGCTGCACGCGGTTCGTTGCGTAGCGCTGCGGTCAACATGGCCAAACGATGATGAGCGGCAGTAGAAGCGCGGTCCGGCTTGTGCGGCGGTTGGCCTGCGGGGATGAACAGCACGCCATCGGCACCAATGGCGTTGGCGGCATGCAGGGGTAATTCGATGTGCGCGCGGTGGGGTGGGTCAAACGTTCCGCCGTAGATCACCAGGCGATGACAATGTTGAACATCCAGCATGCACACAAGTGTCGAAAGATATTCCGACTGATGCAAGCAAAGGTCAGATATCAAGCATCAGCGGGTCTTGTTTTTCTGAAGCAGGCGGGGCAGGGGGGCGATAAAGTTCTGGCGGCGTTTGCTGCCAGTGAGATAGTGCGCGTCTGGCCAACGTTCCGCAATGCACCATCAGTTTTTCCGCTTCGGATATCTGTCCCTGCTGCCGCGCGAACTCAGCGGCGGTGAGATACACACAAAGCTGGGCCAGCAACGTGCGTTGGTCCTGCCCGAAGGCATTGATGTCCGGCGGGTAAAGGCATTGCCCCAACATGCCACTGAAGCCCCCGGGCACATCGCCAAGCGCTCCGTCCAGTGATCGTGAAAGCGAAGCGATCACCCGCGCCACTGGAACCTGCTGATCAATTCGTTCAAGTGTGAGCGCCAGGTCATCCCACGCACCGCGCCCGGCCAGTTCGCACGCCAACCGTAAACGAGATGGCAACCAGGCTTTGATCGGTTCAATGGCGTGTGCATCAATTTCCCAGGCCGCCCACCGGTTCAGTTTCGCCAGCGTGTCGGCCGCCTGCAACATGGCTAGCCCGTCATGCATCGCGCTCATCAGATCGCGCAGCAGCAAAAGGCGATTGCCGGCAATGGTTGGGTCGGTGCCAGCACCCCATGCAGCCGCCCATTGACTGCGAAGCACCATCAATTGCTGTGCCATTTTCTCATGCTGCTGCTGAGTGAAAATGCGCATGGGTGATTGTCGTTGTGAGAATTCATCTTCGAATGGCAGTGCTTCAAATAACCCCAGTTGCTGTTCCAGGCCGTTCAACGCCGCGATGGCATCCGCCCGGTATTGCGGGTCAGTGACTTGAACACCGATTTGCCTCAGGCGTGTGAACAACGCCCTCGCCGCCACCGGGTTTAACGTCGATACCCGGGTTAACCACTCCGGCACACTGTTCAGTTGATGCATTAATCGCGCGCGGCGATCCAATTCATCCACCAGCGTGGACCACTGCGGCTGGTCGATGCCCAGTGGGTCTGTCGTCAGTCTGATCAACTGAGTCATCGCATCGGCTTCGAGTTGTCGATATTCCCGTTCCGCTGCCTGGAACGGACGTCGGATATCAACCGGCAGCACCTGCCGCTGCATACGGCGGTATCCGCTGGCAGTTTCAGCGATACGTCCGAACGTGTTGGCCAACTGATTTGCGATGTCGTGTTGATTGGGATCAGCATGCAGTTCATGGATGACCATGAACAACGGGCGCAAACCTTCAACCGGGGTATGTCCACCGGCTTCAACCAGTTGGGTGATCTGCTGTGTCAGCTTTCGTATGCGATTGAGTTGATCCAGGCGTAACTGCGCCGATTCGCGCGTGCGTGGATCGCGCAGCAGCAGCACCGCCGTATGCAACTGCGCCTGGAAATGGGCGAACGCTTCGCTGTCCAACCATTTGGCGTTCTCGAGCGTTTGCTGAATATTCGCCACTTTCATTAACTCACGAAAGAACACCGCGACGTAAGGACGCAACTCGGGCCTTTGCCAGCCTTGCTTACACAGGTTGAGCGTTTCTTCGAGTTCGGTCTTGGTGTCTGAGGTGAGTTGGGCGTTGGCGAATCGCTTGACCAATTCGTCAAAGCGCTCTGGGCTGACCGCAGGAACAGCTTCACCGTCGGCAAAAAACGATTCCGAAGGCAGCACCCACGTGGATGCAGGGCGAGGCTGGTTCAAACCCGCCACGGCCACCGCCAAAGGTTGAAAGTGTTGATGCAGATACGCATCAACGGAAGTGGCGTCGGCCCGTTCGAGTGACATCACCGACCGGTTGCAACGCAGGTTGAATTGTTTGATGGCTTCAGCCACCTCAATCAAACGTGACACTTCATTCGGATCGGAGGGTTTGGCCTGGAGTGCCGCGGTGACCATACGCGGCAGGGGGGCGATAACCGGCCGCAGTTGGTCGCTGTGGTTGGCGATGGTCAGGCCATACATGATGGACAGAGCGCCCCGGTCGTTTGCGCTTTGGCCGACATGCAGTAGCCGCCGCGCAATGAGTAACAGGTTGCGTTCCGCTTCGAGCAGGGCACGTTCGGGTGAGTGAGCCGTGGTGATGCGCGGGGTGAGGGTGGCGATCTTCGCCTCAACGTTCTTGATGTGTTCGCGCACGAACGCAGCAGGCAAAGGCGGTTCGATGGAATGCAATTCCTCTGATTGCGCGATGGCTCCGCGGCACGCACCAGCCACCACGCAAAGTGTGATGATGTGCCACCGCTTGAGCATCATACTTTACGCTCCGGCTTGTCTGAGAGCAGTTGTTCGTAGAGCGCGATCAACTGCTGCACCATGGTTGCCTTGTCGAAATGTTCACGGCAAAGCGCCTGCCCGGCCTGGCCCATCGCGTGTCGTTCAGTGGGATGATGTACCAACCATTCCAGCGCGGTGGCCAGCGCGGCAGTGTCACCCGTGGGAATCAACTTACCGGTTTGGCCTTCAAGGCAAACTTCGGGCGCGCCGTCGCAATCGTAGCTGGCCACGGGCACACCGGTCAGCAAGGCCTGCGGCACCGTGCGCGGCAGACCCTCGCGGTAACTCGGATGCACCAGCACGTCCATCGCACTGATCAGCGAAGGAATTTCCTTCGGCTCGACAAGGCCTGTCATGACGATACGATCCTGCATGTTGAGTTGCTCGATCCGTCTGGTGAGCCGTTCACGCCACCAGCCATCACCCACCCAAAGCAGTTTCACGTTCGGGCATTTGTCGACCAGGTTGGGCAGCATGTCCAACAGATCATCGTGCCCTTTCAGTTCCGCCAGCCGGGCCACGGTGCCCAATACAACATCATCCTCCGTTAACCCTAGACGCTCCCGCACGGCCGATCGTTCCGTGGATGCCTGCAGGAATGGCTCGATTTCCATGCCGCTGTAGATCGTGCGGTATTGATCGGGCTTGCCGATGCCCGCGTCGAGCGCCTGCTGGGTCATGGCGTCGGCCACGCTGACAATGGCGTGACACCGTTTGGCCGCGGCGCGTTCGCTGGCGATGTAAATCGCGTTTTTTAGTTTCGATTGATACGGATGAAACGGCAGACCATGGATTGTGTGCACCACCGCAGGCACGCGCTCTGCCCATGCCGCGTAACGACCGATGACACCCGCCTTCGACGAGTGCGTGTGCACCACATCCGGTTGCATGGCGCGAATGATCTGACGGCACTGACGATAGCAACGTATATCGGCGATGGGATCGAGCGCGCGCTTCATCTGGGGAATCACCAGGTACGGCATGCCGAATTGTTTGATGCGTTCGAGCAGCGAACCTTCGGGGCCGTAGATCGGACCGAACGCCAGCATCACCTCATGGCCGGTCTGGAGTTGGCCCTCGCAGGAGTACACCGTGTTCTCCTGGGCGCCACCAAGGATGAGTCGTGTGATGAGATGAAGAATGCGCATGTTGGGATTGTCGATTGCCGATTGCCGATTGTCCATTGCACGGTAGTGGTTCATTTCGAATCAACAGGCCTCAACGAGCCGCGCCCGTGAGGTAGCGGTCGGCTCAACCGCACAAGCAAGGTGGTATTCCTGCGGCTCGACGACCGTTCCTTCACAGTCGCGGCTCGTCAGTGATCAAACTGAAACACTACCCATTGCACAGACAGGCAATCAATACCGTATCCATTCCAGCACCAGGCCTTGGGGAGGCATGGTCGGGCCTGACTGCTGGCGATCGGGTTCGGCCAACAGTTCGTCGATGTACTTGGAATGTTTGTGCCCGCGGGCGACTTCGATCAGCGTGCCTGCAATGATGCGCACCATGTTGTAAAGAAAACCGTTACCCTGAACGACGATGTGGACTTCGGGTGAGTGAGGCACATCTTCAATGTGACAATCGTAGATGGTGCGCACGGTGGTGGTGCGGCCGTGCCCGGCGTTGGCGAAGCCGGCAAAATCGTGCTCGCCCACCAGGCGCATCGCGGCATCGTTCATCTTGCGTACGTCGATCGGCACCCAGCAATGATAGACACAATGTCGTAACTGCAATGGCCGGTGTGCATCGGCCCAGATGCGGTAGCGATACTGCTTGCGTTTGGCGCCGCTGATGGCATCGAAATCCGGTGGAGCCGGCTCCACGTGGCGCACTTCCACATCATCCGGCAGGCGACTGGTGATCGCCATGGCCATGCGCTCGATGGGGATGGACGTTTCCGCATCCAGGTGCGCTACTTGTCCGAGCGCATGTACGCCGGTATCTGTGCGACTGGCGCCGACCAGTTCCACCGGCTGCCCCAGCACCTGCTGGCACGTGGTGCGCACCACCTGTTGAACCGTGCGCGGCGGATTCCCATCCGGGGTGCATTGCTCCTGCCACCCGTGGAAGTTCGAACCGTCGTAAGCGATGGTTAGTTTGTAACGCATGGCCGATTGTGGTGTCCGACAACCCACGGCCCTCGGCCCAAGGCCCCAGGCCCTTAGTACTTCATTCCGTTATCGCGCAGGCGCACGATCGGCTCGCCCTTATTCAGCACCTTCGCCTCACGGACATGGCCGATGTAAAGGTCATGATCGCCATCCACATCGATGTGACGCACCAGTTCGCAATCCATGTACGAAAGTGCTTTGGCCAGAATCGGCGAGCCGGTACCCGCGCGAAATGAATCCAGCCCTTCAAACACATCATCGTTCGGGTCGCTTGCCTTGCTGAATCGCTTGAGGGTGAGTTTATCTCCCTCGGCCACCTGGCACAGCGCAAAGCCATGCGAATCGTGCAACAGCGGAACGATGTGCCGGCCCTTCGCCAGCGACACCATGACCATTGGCGGCTCGAAAGACACCTGCTGCACCCAACTGACCATTACCCCGTGGCAATGATCCTCAAAGTGCGAAGTCATGATATAAATACTCGCTGGAATCTTGCCCAGCACTTTTGCGATCTGTTGCGTATCGGCTTCAGTCATAATCATAACCCCATGCCCCATGTAAGCTGTCTGAGGTTAACGCCCCTCGCGGTGCTTGGCAAAAGCGTGCGCGGCGAACTCAGCAGCGGTGTTTGTCAGTCTTGGTCCGGCAGCGGAAGCAGACGCGCTGTTTCCAGATACTGCCGACAGTTGGCTTGCATTTCAATCAGTGAATCCCCACCGAACTTCGCCACCAATGCCGCCGCCACTTCAAACGCCACCGCGTTCTCCATCACCACGGATGCGGCGCTGATCGCACTGATGTCCGAACGTTCCCAACCCGCTTCCGATGGTTCCTTGGTGTTCAGGTCGATCGACTGCAAAGGCTTACCCAGCGTGGCGATCGGCTTCATCGCGCCGCGCACCACAATGGGTTGACCATTCGTCATCCCGCCTTCCAAACCGCCGGCACGGTTGGTGGTGCGAGTGTAGCCCAGCATCGGCGTGTCGCGCTGCGCAGGGTCGTACCGAAT
>JANQFT010000219.1 GCA_028277685.1 Phycisphaeraceae bacterium | reverse complement strand
CACGCCGAACGTGCCGGCCCACACCGCGGGGTCAAGGGGCAGACCGTCCGTCCAATCCAATCGCGCGCTGACTTGCCATAGCCAAAGCGCGACTGAACCCACAAGCAGAATGGGTAACGCTTTGAGCAAGCGACGCCATGTGCTCGGGTGCATCACGTTCACGTAGGCCAGCAACACACCCATCGCGCATTGGTCGAGTCGCACATGCGTTTGCCAAATGGAGGTGTACAAACCGTTGTGTCGGGCGGCGGCGGGCAAAAGCAGCATGCACGCGAACAGCAGCACGGCAGTCTCACGACGTCGCAGGCAAACCAGTAGTGCCGGGGCGATCAACAGGTAGAAATGTTCTTCCACGCAAAGCGACCAACTGATGCCGAAGTAGGGCAGGTCGGTGGCGTAGGTTTGGCCGAACCAGAGGTACGCCCATTCGAGGGGGCGGCCATCGATCGCGGTCTGCACCAGCGTTAACGCACACACGGCGTAATAGGCGGGTAACGTGCGCAGCCAGCGACGAATCCAGAATTGTTTGACGTCGATGGAACCGGTGGACTGGAACTGCTGGCAGAGTAATCGACCGAGCAACCATCCGCTAAGCACGAAGAACAGGTCGACCCCTCGTCCACCCAGGCCCAGCACGGCACCGATCGGACCAAGCTCGAAGCTGGTTGCGATGTGACAATTCACGACGAGCAGAATCGCCAACGCGCGGACAACATCGAGCGAGGGGATGCGTTCTCTCATGCGGTCTCCATGCGGCGGAAGTACAGCCGCTGTGTACCGCATCGGCGATGTGCGGGTGATGCTTTAGCGGGGTTATCGGGTGTGTGAGAGGAAAGATCGCACGTGGAAAGCCCACGCATGGCCATACGCGGGCTTTGGGTGAATCGGGGCGGTTTTCTACACCAGCCGCCTGCGCCCCGGAAGGATTACTTCCGGAGGAGCGTGATCAAGAACACTGACGACGACGAACAGCGACGATGCCGCTTGCGGCCAACATCACCAGCGTCGCCGGTTCAGGGACGGACGTAACTTCCAGGTAAGCGGCGCTGGAGCCACCGTCATACTCATGCGTGTAGAACTGGGTCTTGTCGTACGTGCTGCAGGCGAGTCTCACTGCGGTGACATCGTCCGCCACATCACCGGCGGAGTCCCAGTGGGTCAGGTCGAGCGAAACGGATGTCCATTGGTAACCCGCCCAAGAGGACCAGTCCCCTGCGGTGGCCAGCGTCGCGCCGGTTGCACCGGGCTGATCGTACCAGCCGAACGATGTGGGATTCTCCGTCCAGTCTTCGCGTGTCAGCGCAACCGTTGGTTGTTCACCGACGTAGTGGTACAACCGCATGTGCAACGTGGCGGCGGTGACCGTGTCGTGATCGGGAATCGCCGACATGTTGAACTTCATGTAAATATAGTTGGCTTCTCTCTCGTAGACACCCCAGTTGTACTGGACGGTCATCGTGGTGTCCGTGCCTTTTGCTCCCGCAGAAACACCGGCGTACTGCCTCCAGGAATAGTACGAGTTGACATCCGCGGACACGGGGCAGAGGTACGTGCCCGCTTGCGCGACGTGGACGGTGATGCACAAGGTCAGAACAGGAAGCAGATAACGCATCGTGATTAATACTCCATGGTAGAGGTGGAAGAACATCGCTCCGTGGGAGCGGCGCTGGTTTGAGCGGTGACTGAGAATCGTGTGATCGTGATCACGATCACAGCGGTCGAAAGGGCAGAGCAGCGGGGCACAGGAAAAACTCCTTCTCGGCTCTCGCAACTCTTCCCGAAAAGGAGCGGTCGGCATCGACCACAGGAGGAAATTTCACGCTCAGAAGTGGGGAACAACGCTACAGAGACGACCCGGAAAGCAGTGCGATGAACAATTCCCACATTCATCCGCCCGATACGGATATGCCCGCGCCGGACGAGACAAATATGCGCCAGGTGACCGCCTGCGTCAAGAAAAACCGGATAATGCTGTCAGATATTTGCGGTAATCGTGTTATCAGACCATGAGCAGTGGTGAGGTGTCAGCAGAGCCCTTTTGCCCACTCGATGAACTGCGGGAATGCGATCTCCGGCTCCGCCAGGTTGGGGTGCCAGCGCTTCTCGTGTTCGAACAGCCAGTAGCCGTCGTAACTGTTGTCGAGAAGGATCAGTGCTGCTTCCTTGAGGGGCAATTCGCCGGTGCCGGGGGCGACGTACCGCCAACTGTCTTTCGGGGCGTGGGGGTGCGAGGGATCGTGCACCGCATCCTTCACGTGAACGTAGAACACACGGCCCTTTAACGCTGCCCATGTATCGGCGCTCGTCTCTTTGCCCACGCGCCACGTGTGGCCAAGGTCCCACAGCGCACCGAAGTTTGGCAGGTCGATCGCGTTCAAAAGCAGCTTGCAGTCGGCCGCGCGCACCCAGTGGTCGTGTGTCTCGAAACACCACTTGAATTGATGCGCATCGGGAAGTTCGAGCAACTCCTGCATGGTATCGGCGCCGATTTTCGCCGCGGCTTCATGGCCAAGGTTCGGCACATCGCCGTAACCGAACACGCGGATGTTGGGTACGTTCAACGCGCGGCCCACATCGATGGTGCGCTTCGCTTCTTCGATGTTCGCCTCGCGCTTGCCCGCATCGCACACATGCAGTGAGGTGCTGATGCCGCTGACTGCCAACTCCGCATCGCTCAGCATGCGCTTGGTTTCCGCCATGCCACTGGTGAACTGCGGGAGTTTGGTAACATCGATTTCATCCAGCAAGCCGCGGAAGTCAACTGCATCAAACCCCATCGCCGCGCCTTGTGTGCAGATGGTTTGTAGATCCCATTCCGGGCAACCGAGGGTCATGAAAGACAGTTTCATTTTTGCGCCTTATCGCAACGCGGCGAAGCCGCGTCGCTTCATATCATTTATCCGACATCCGACATCCGACATCCGACATCCGACATCCGACATCCGACATCCGACATCCGACATCCTGTATTCATTTCTTCTTCTGTTTGGCCCAACTGTCACGCAAACCAATGGTGCGGTTGAACACCGGTTGCGTGGTGGTGCCATCGGCATCAGCGGTGAAGTAGCCGATGCGTTCGAATTGGATCGGCTGGCCCGGTTGGAAGTTTGCAAGCGATGGTTCGAGTTTGCAGCCGGTCTTCACCTGCAGGCTGTCGGCGTTGACGTTGGTTAACCAATCCACACCCTCGGGTACATCCTCGGGTGATTCCAATTCGAACAGGTGATCGTACAGCCGCACCTCAGCATCGATCGCGTGGGCAGCACTCACCCAATGCAGTGTCCCTTTGACTTTGCGTTGGGTGCCATCTGCTTCCGGGGGGGGATTGTTGCCGCCGCGGGTGTTGGGGTCGTAGGTGCAATGCAGTTCGATGATGTTGCCCGCATCATCCTTGATGACATCTTCGCACTTCACCCAGTATGCGCTGCGCAGTCGCACCTCGCGGCCTGGGCAGAGTCGGAAGAACTTCCGGGGGGGATCTTCCATGAAGTCATCGTGCTCGATGTAGATCTCCCGTGAAAACGGAACCTGCCGCGTGCCGGCCGACTCATCTTCGGGGTTGTTCACCACGTCCATCTGCTCGACCTGATCCTCCGGGTAGTTCGTGATGACCACCTTCAGCGGGTCGAGCACTGCCATGCGCCGCTGCGCCACCTTGTTCAGGTCATCGCGCACGATCGATTCGAACTTGGCGATCTCAATGTTGTTCTCACGCTTGGCCACGCCGGCCTCTTCCCAAAAGCGACGGATCGACTGTGGCTGCACGCCACCCCGGCGCAAACCATGCAACGTGGGCAGGCGCGGGTCGTCCCAGTCGCTCACGCATTTCGCCTCGATCATCTTCAGCAGTTTGCGTTTGCTGGTGATCATGTGCGTGAGGTTGCCGCGGGCGAACTCGATCTGACGTGGGCGGTAGTCGCAGCCGACCGGGCTGGTGATGCCGATCTCGATCACCTTATCGAGGAACCAGTCATACAGCGGCCGGTGGTTTTCGTACTCCAATGAGCAGAGCGAATGGGTGATGCCTTCGATCCAATCGCTTTGCCCGTGTGTCCAGTCGTATGACGGATAGATGCACCATTCATCACCCGTGCGATGATGCTCCAGGTGCATGATGCGGTACATGATCGGGTCGCGCATGTTCATGTTGCCGTGGGCCATGTCGATCTTCGCGCGAAGAACGCAGGCACCGTTGGCGAACTCGCCGGCCCGCATGCGGCTAAACAGATCAACGCTCTCATCCGCGGGGCGGTCACGAAACGGTGACGGTGTTCCGGGGGTGGTGAGGCTGCCGCGCGTTTCGCGGATTTCATCGGCACTGCGCTCATCCACGTAGGCATAACCCGCTTCGACCATCTTGATCGCCCAGTCGAACAGCAGCGGGAAGTAATCACTGGCGTAACACTCACGCGCCCATTTCATGCCGAGCCAGGCGGTGTCGGTCTTGATCGCGTCGATATATTCCTGGTCTTCCTTCGCGGGGTTGGTGTCATCGAAGCGCAGGTTGCATTCGCCGCCGAAGCGCTCGGCCATGCCGTAGTCGATCCAGAACGCCTTCGCATGGCCGATGTGCAGATACGCGTTGGGTTCTGGAGGAAGGCGCGTGATGACCTTGGTGTAACGACCCTCGGCCAGATCGCGCTCGATCTCACCGATAATGAAGTTGCCAGCCACGTTCTCAGTTGATTCTGTCATGATGTTTATCTTACCCGTGATCGTTTGGTGCCACCGGGTCGCGCAGCCACTGTCGCCACATGGCGAGGGTCAGCAGCAGGAACAACCGGTGGGTGTGATCGATACGTCCTTCCGTATGTTGTTCGATCATGCGATGCAGTTCAGTTGTGCGGCAACCCATCTCCGCCAGGTGATCAGTGCCGAGCAACCAGTTACGCAACATGCCGCGCAGGTCTTCGCGGAACCAGCGACCAATCGGCACAGCAAAGCCCATCTTCTTCCGCCTGATGATCGCATCCGGCAGCAGCGGGGCGGCCACATCACGTAGCAGTTTTTTCGGCCTGCCTCCCGCCGCCAGCACGGCCAGCGGGACGTGTGAGGCGAAGTCCATCACCTGCGTATCAAGCATCGGACAGCGCACTTCCAACGCCACCGCCATGGACGCGCGATCGACTTTACGCAACAGATCGAACGGCAGGTAATGCATGATGTCCCACCGCCGTGCTGCTTCGACGGGGTCGGCATCAGTCAGCCAACCGGGGGGAGTATCGATCGCTGGCACGTCCAGACCCAGGCTGCCGATCTGGTGCGGGGTGAATAGCCGGATGATGTCGAGGTATTGGTGGGCACTGTCGTTGAATCGAGCCGCACGAATCAACCGGCCGAATCTTGAGCGTGTCGATTTGTTGTCACCACTACTGCTTGCCGGCAGTAAACGCAGCCACCACGCGTGTCGTTTGAGCAAACGCAACGCGCGGTAGCGATCGTATCCGCCGAACAGTTCATCCCCACCGTCACCGGACAACGCCACCGACACGTGTTGCTTCGTGGTGCAACTGAGCCAGTACGTGGGCAGAATCGAGCTGTCGCCGAACGGTTCACCCAACGTGGCGATCAGGTGTTGCAGATCATCTTCCACCCGTGGTTTTGCTTCGAGTGGATGATGCTCTGATCCGATGTGGGCGGCCACCTGCTGCGCGAACGGGCCTTCATCGTACGCCACTTCGGGCATGGCGACGCTGAAGGTTTTCAGTCGTTCACCCTCGAGTTTCTTCTGCGCGATCGCGGCGATGAGGGAACTGTCGATCCCGCCGGATAGGAAACAGCCCAACGGTACATCGGCATCGAGTCGGGCG
>JANQFT010000180.1 GCA_028277685.1 Phycisphaeraceae bacterium | reverse complement strand
TCTACCTGTGGGTGCAGAAACGCAGGCGATTGACCACCGATGCCACCCGCCTGATCGCTGCCCACTTCGACCTGCCCATGACGCAGATCGGGTTCGCCGTGAGATGAATATGACCCTCATGAAATATCGGCGCACATGGCGCAGTGCATGACCGTGCGTGTGATGCCGTGGTATGATGACCCACCATGTCAGTGCTCGCAGTGCCTGCGCCATCCAGACGATTGCCCGCTGCCCCGGTTGTGGGCGCGCTGGTGCTGATCGTGATGCTTCTGCTTTGCGTGGGCAGTTTGCCGTACACCTTGGGTACATCTGGTGAGGATGAAGCCAACCCGGCACCGCGGTACAACGATCACCAATTCGATCAGAAACTGCTTCCGCCCAGCGCGACTCACTGGTTGGGCACCGATGCGTTTGGCCGTTCGTTTTTCGTACGTTGTTTGCTGGGTGGGGCAATATCGCTGAGCATTGGCGTGGCGGCGGCAGCCATCTCGGTGGTCATCGGTACCACCTGGGGGTTGATCGCAGGGTACGCCGGTGGTCGTATCGACGCGGTGATGATGCGCATCGTCGATATTCTTTACGGCCTGCCCTACATCCTGCTGGTGGTGCTGTTGAAAGTCGCGCTGGAAGAACCCGCTCAAGCAGTGATGGGCGAAAGCGTGGGGAACGTGGTGATTCTGCTGGCGGCAATCGGGGCGGTGAGTTGGTTGACGTTGGCCCGGGTGGTGCGTGGTCAGGTGTTGAGCCTGCGCGGTCAGCCGTTTATTGAAGCAGCCAAGGCATGCGGGTTACCCACGTGGCGAATTCTGTTGCGGCATGTGTTGCCGAACCTCGTGGGGCCTATCATCGTTTATACTACGCTCACCGTGCCGCAGGCGATTCTGCAGGAATCGTTTTTGAGTTTCCTGGGCATCGGCGTGCATCCACCCCTGCCCAGTTGGGGGCTGCTGGCCGCGGAAGGATTAAGCCAGTTGAACACGGTGCAGCCATACTGGTGGTTGCTGGTGGTGCCTTGCGTGGCGTTGGGCGTGACGCTGATGGCACTGAATTTCGTAGGCGATGGCCTGCGCGACCGCTTCGACCCGAAAAGCGTATGAACGTGATGGAACTAACCGCAGAGACACAGAGCAAATTCATGCCTTGCCGCGTATGTAACTCTCTGCGCCTCTGCGGTTCAACAAGATCAGGTGCTCCATGGAAAATCGCTTCGGCCTGAAAGACCTGTTCGTCATCCTGCTTCTGTTGGCGATCCTTGCCGTGATTGTGTTGAAGATAGTGCAGGACGACCGTCAGTGGGAACGTCTGGCCGGCATTGAAAAGCAGGTCGCCCAGCAGACGCGCGATGTGGCGGCGCTCAACCGCACGATGTGGCAACGTTTGAGTAAGATCGAAGAGCAGGTGAACCAGCAAACAGAGGGCATGGCTGCACTCAATCAGACTATGCGCGATGGCATCAAGGTCATCGGTACCGTAACTACCACCGATGAGCACACCGAGAATCTCACCCCGGATGAGCCGGTCGAAAGTTCCGTTACCAACCGGAATCCGTATGACGGCACCATCTTCCGCCGCAAGTGGCTGGCCACACAGAAGCCTGACTATGCCGAGGGTGGCACCATTATTCAATCATTTGGCAGCGCGCCGCCGAAGCTGAACTACTTAACGTCGCACAGCGTGTATGGCCGGGTGATCTACACCAAGATTCTCGAAGGCCTGGCCGAGTGGGATATCGAAACACTCGAGATGGTGCCGCACCTGGCCGAGAGTTGGCAGTGGTCGGATGACCTGCTGTCTCTGGATGTGAAGCTGCGCACCAACGTGGTGTTTAGCGATGGCGAGCCGATGACCGCCGACGATGTGGTGTACACCTGGCAGTTGAAGAAAGACCCGGAAGTAACCGACGGCCACGTCCGCGCCCACTACGCGCCGATTAAATCCGTCGAGAAAACCGGCACCCACAGCATTCGATTCCATTTCGAAAAGATTCACTACGAAAACTTTATGCGGGCGATGGAAGTGCCTGTGTTGCCGAAGCATTTCCTGTCACAGTTCACCCGGCGAGAAATTCGCGAAAGCCCCGCCATGGTCATGGGCACCGGGCCGTACCGCCTGCCTGACCCCACCAAGTACACGCCCGGCGAACCGATCGAACTGGTACGCAACGATCGCTACTGGGCCATTCCCGGCAGCTACGATCGCATCCTCTATCGTGTGATCGAAAATGAAACCGCGGAACTGGTTGCCTTCGGCAACGGCGAAATCGACATTTTCAGCCCCACGCCCGAGCAGCACCTGGACATGCTCAAGAACAAAGAACTGCGTGCCCGCACCCAGCACTACGTGTTTGAAAGCCTGCACAGTGGCTACTTCTACATGGACTGGAACCAGTACCGGGGTGACGTGCCGACCGTGTTCAAGGATAAGCGCGTCCGCCGTGCGATGACGATGTTGATCGATCGCCAGCGCATGTGTGATGAAATCTTCCTCGGCTTCGCCCGCGTGTCCGACGGCCCGTTTAACCCGATCGGTCCGCAGCATCATCCGGACATCGAACCTTGGCCCTACGATCTGGACGCCGCGATCAAGCTGTTGACCGAAGCCGGCTTCACCCGCGATGGCGATGGTCGCATGCTTACCCCGGAAGGTGAACCGTTTGAAATCAAACTTTCCTACGGCAGCGGCAGCGACCTCATTCAAAAGGTCGCCCTGTTCCTGCAGGACAACTTTGCCCGCGCGGGTATCAAGCTGAACCTCGACCCGCAGAAGTGGGCGGTGTTGCTGCAGAACATGAGACAGAAGAACTACGAATCCACCCTCAGTGGTTGGGGCAGCGGCAGCATCGAAAGCGACATCGAGCAGATGTTCCATTCACGCAACATCGCAGAGGGTGACAATCGCAACGGCTACCGCAACGATGAACTCGATGCGCTGATCGACAAGGCGCACATCACCCTCGATTACGAGGAGCGATTGAAAATCTGGCACCGCTGCCACGAGATTCTCCACGAAGATCAACCCTACACGTTCATGAACGTCAGCAAGGCCAGGCTCTGGATGGATCAGCGCATCAGAAACGTGCAACCCAACCCCACGTTTGGTTTGAACAGCGTAGGCACATGGGCCGTGCCGGGTGAATGGTATATCCCCAAAACCCTGCAACGCACGGACCGCTGATGAAGCAGGCATAGGCAAACGGTGTTGCGATGCACCTGGCTTTGATTCCGCATTCCGCACTCTACACTCCGCACTGAAAATGGCTGGTTACCTCATACGCCGCACCCTGTTGATGATTCCCACGCTGTTAGGCGTGCTGGTGATGGTGTTCTTCATTATGAAGGCTTCGCCCGGCAGCGTGGAAGAGATGTTGCTCGACAGCGAAGGCAAGGTTCAGGAAGGCGATCGCACCGCGCGCATGGTTTATCTACAACGGCGGTACGGGCTGGATAAGCCGGCCATCGTTCAGTTCGGTCGGTGGTTGAATAAAGTGTCGCCGCTCGGGTTCAAGACGAGCGACCAGATCACGTTCGACCAGGTGCAACTGGATGCACTGGCTACGCAGCTACGTGCTTACGATTTTCTCGTCACTGATGATCACCGACGCATCGCCTCTGAAGCCGTGCAGGATTTGGCACGTCGCGATGGCACCACCTCAAAAGATGCCGCGATGAAACTGTTCGACGGCATTCAGGATGCACCACTGGCTACGTTGTTCAGCCTGTCTGGTTTCGGTGACGTACCGAGTGATCTATCCGCTCCCCCGGCAGATGCCCGTCTGCGATTGAAGCGGGCATATGAGGTGGGAGCCGATGCACGGAAGTCGGAAGCCGAAGGCAAACCCGACGAAGCGCGGCGCGCCGTGTTGCGCTATCTGTATGAAGACCTGGCCGGCCAGAATCGCATCGTGTTCAGCAGGCCCGTGTTCAAACAGCCGGACCTTGGGCAAAGCTTCCTCAAGAATCGTCCGGTGTCCGACCTGATCGCCGAGGCCCTGCCGATCACCATCACGTTGAACGTGGTGTCAATTCCGTTGATCTATAGTTTGGCGATTCTCATCGGGGTGTACGCTGGTCGACATCAGGGCAAACTGTTCGACATAGGCAGTGGCGTGGTGATGCTGGCGTTGTGGTCGATTCCCACCATCTGGGCTGGCGTGTTGTTGATCGGTTTTCTTGCGAACAACGAGTACGTCCGCTGGTTCCCCACAGGCAACATGCACGATGTGGCAGCGAACGATATGCCGTTTCTCCCACGCTTCGGTGATGCGGGTTTCGAACGCGGTTGGCTGCTCGACACGGCCTGGCATCTTTGCCTGCCGGTCATCTGCATGACCTACGGCGGGCTGGCGTTCTTGACCAAACTCACGCGCGGCAGTGTGCTGGAAAATCTACGGGCCGACTTCGTGCGCACGGCCCGGGCGAAGGGTGTGGGTGCACGCGATGTGCTTTGGCATCATGTGTTTCGCAATTCCCTACTGCCGTTGATTACAGTGACGGTGAACATTCTGCCCGCGATGTTGGCTGGCTCACTCATTGTCGAAAAGATTTTCAGCCTGCCTGGTATGGGGCGGTTGTACATTGAATCGATTGAATTCAAGGACCAGGAAACCGTGATGGCGATCACGCTCATCAGTGGTCTGTTGACGTTGGTTGCCAACCTGGCTGCCGACGTGCTCTATGCGGCTGTCGATCCAAGGGTGAGTTATGAATGACATGGCTGCACCATCTGTTGCACGGCGGATGCGTCGTCGTTCGTACCTGGCGGAGGTGCTTGTGCGCACCGCGCGCCGACGTGGTGCGCAGGTTGGGCTTCTGTGGATTGCTGTTCTTACTCTGCTGGGTGTGTTCGCGCCACTGCTGGCCAATTCCCATCCCATCATCATGCAGACCGACGATGGTAAATGGTCCAGCCCCATGCTGGAGCATTTCACGCCGATCGACATCGCCCTGTTGGTGGTGTTCTTTGGCGGCATCGCGTTCTACTTCTGCAAGTTCATGGCCATACGTTGGCGACTGGTCGGTACGTTCGCACTGTTCATGGTGACGTGGCTGGTTGGCCAGCAATTGATCGAACCGCCTGCGCCGAAGGGGTTGGACATCTACCGGCAGATGGAAGCCGACGGTGAGTTGAAATACGTGTTGCGCACCGTCATTCCCTACTCGCCGAATGATCGCCTGTTTGAGCAACGTAATGCGCAGATGCGCGAGCCGTCAGCTACGCACTGGCTGGGTACCGATGCCAATCGGTCCGACGTGGCCAGTCGCATGGTGCACGCATCGCGCGTTGCGCTGTCGATCGGGTTCATCGCCACCAGTATTGCCGTGGTGTTGGGTATTGTCATCGGCGGCTTGATGGGTTACTTCAGTGGCACGGTCGACATTCTCGGCATGCGCCTGGTGGAAATTCTCGAAGCGGTACCCAGTCTGTTCCTGCTGTTGATGTTCGTCGCGTTCTTCCCAGGTGACACGCCCGAGGTGCTGCCGGGACTGGAGATCAGCCGCATCTTCTTCATCATGGTGATCATCGGTTTTACCAGTTGGTCCGGCTATGCCCGCTTCACCCGGGCGGAGTTTTTGAAGTTGCGTCAACAGGATTTCATTCAGGCGGCCGTCGCATGCGGGTTGCCGCTGCGGTCGGTGTTGTTCCGCCACATGTTGCCTAACGGCCTGACGCCAGTGCTCGTGACGGCAAGCTTTGGTGTCGCCTCGGCCATCCTCGCCGAAGCGGTGCTGTCATTCCTGGGCTTGGGCCTGGTGGCGGCACCCAGTTGGGGGGCGCTGTTGAATCAGGCAACGGGTTCCACCGGGGCATTCAGTTGGTGGCTGGCCACGTTCCCGGGGCTGGCGATTTTCCTGACGGTGTTCGCCTACACGCTGATCGGCGAGGCCCTGCGCGATGCGCTCGACCCCCACATCCAACGCGCGGCACAAATGTGACTCGAAAGTGACAAGGTGCACGTCATGTCCGACATGCCATTACTGCAAATCGAAGACCTCGCCGTCAGCTTCCACACCGAGACCGGCAGTGTGCAGGCTACCGACGGGGTGAACCTGACGGTGTATCCGCGTCAGACGTTGGCGGTGGTGGGTGAAAGTGGGTGTGGGAAATCGGTCAGTGCGCTATCCACGTTGCAGCTTGTGCCCACGCCGCCGGGACGGTTCGACAGCGGCCGCATCCTCTGGTACCCCCCAGCCCCCGCGCCCCCGGAAGACGGAAGTGGCGCACCACCAGAGCCGGCGGTCGATTTGCTGACTTACAACGACCGACAGATGCAGACCATACGCGGCAACCGCATCGCGATGATCTTCCAGGAACCGATGACCAGCCTGAACCCGGTGTACACCGTCGGCGATCAGATTCTCGAAGCGATACGTTTGCATCAGAACCTGTCGCACGAGGCGGCGGTGGATGTGGCGGAACAGGCGTTGCGCGATGTAGGTATTGCCGAGCCGCGTCGTCGTTTGAAAG
>JANQFT010000179.1 GCA_028277685.1 Phycisphaeraceae bacterium | reverse complement strand
ATCGATAACGCGGTGAAGTTCACGGACCATGGTGCCGTCTACCTGATCGCGCGGCCACTGAGGCGTGAGGGACAGCGCCTGATGGTGCAGTTCTCCATTCGCGATACCGGTATTGGCATTCCGCCTGATCGTCTGGAGCGTCTTTTTGATGCATTCACCCAGGCCGACCCCTCCACCACCCGCAAATACGGGGGGACGGGGTTGGGGCTAGCCATCTGCAAGCAATTGGTGGAGAGCATGGGAGGCACCATTCAGGTGAAGAGTTGGCCTGGCCGCGGCAGTGTTTTCCGCCTGACCATTCCTTTCCTTGTCAAAAAGCCGCCGTTTACCGAGGAACCGGTTTCCGAGGCATTGCAGGATGAGAACATCTTCCTTGTCGACCAGGATCGCGTGCACCGGCGCTGGCTCAGCACCGTATTGCGGCGATGGTCAGCCAAGGTGCAAACCTGCTGTAACGGAACCGAGTTGGAAACGTTGCTGGCAAAGCGCAAGCCATCGGATCAGGCCATTACGCAGTTCTGGCTCCGCGAAGACTTGCTTGAAGGTAACGGCAGCACCTTGTTCCATGCACTGGCACAAGACAAACGTTTTGAGGACGCCTCTTTCGTTGTCACCGGTCCCATGCACTCGGCTTACCGCGATCCGCCGAATGTCATCGGCTCCCCCACCACCCGCTTGCACCTGCCACTCAAAATGTCGCAATTACGCGGTATGTGCAGGCTGTCCGACGGTATGGATGAAACACCAGATACTCACATCCAGTCCGAACGTGCGCACGGACATATCCTGGTGGTTGATGACAACCCCACGAACATGCGTGTTGCGGAAGGCATGCTCGAGAAGCTCGGTTATCTGGTCGACAGCGCAACCAATGGGCGTGAAGCCATCAAGGCTTTGGCTCAAACACCTTACGACCTGGTGTTCATGGATGCGGAAATGCCTGTGATGGATGGCTTCGAAGCCACCAGGCGCATCCGTCGTGGTGATGGTGATGTTCTTCGTGCCGACGTACCGATTGTCGCCATGACCGCTCACGCCATGAAGGAAGACCATGACCGTTGCATTGCTGCGGGCATGAACGACTACGTCTGCAAACCAATCTCGGTGGCGTCGCTGACACAATGTATCAGACACTGGCTACACGGGGAGGACGCCGAATCCACGAGCCAGATGGTTGAAGCCGACCAGACCACCGCGGAGCCAATCACCATGTCTGACCTACCCGTATTTGATAAGAACGATCTGTTCAAGCGATTGATGAATGACCGGGAACTGGCGGTTCTGATCCTTCGCCAGTATCTCACAACGGCCGCAACTGAAATCGAGCAGATCCGTCAGGCATGTGATGCCGACGACCGTGAGCGAATGCGCGATCGTGCCCATGCGTTGAAAGGTGCTTCCAACAACGTGGCAGCCACATACCTGGCTGATATCGCCAAAATACTTGAACTCGAATCCGACCAGATGGATCAAGCAGCGCTTCACACCGTGGTGAACAAGTTACCGTCAGCGTTCGATGCTTTCCGTAACGCTATTGAAAAGAGTGAATTACAAGCGGCATGTGTCGAGGAGAGTCTCTCATGAAATGCCTGATTATTGAAGATGATGCGGTCAGTCGGCTCATGCTTCAGAAGATACTGAGCCGATTCGGCCAGACCCATGATGTCAGTGACGGTTCTCAGGGAATCATCGCTTTCAAGCTGGCCCTGTCTGAAGAGGAGCCATATGACCTGATCTGCCTGGACATTATGATGCCGGGCAAAGACGGCCACGAAGTTCTTCGTGAACTGCGTGCGTTCGAGGAATCGCATGGCATCCAACTCGGCGATGGCGCCAAAGTGATCATGACCACCGCGCTCGATGACCGGGGAAACATCCTCGGTGCATTTGACGAAGCCTGTGACGCCTATCTCGTCAAACCCATTGACACCGTGAAACTAATCTCTCACTTGCAGAACTTTGGTCTGCACCCACAAACGCCCGCCGCGCCATGATAAGTTGAACCTCCTCCGCTGCTGGTGACCCAACCCATTCGTCTCGCTGACGGGGAGGGTGAAGTTCCTGCTGAGCCGATGTAAATGCTGATCAGCCCAGCTTTACGGCTCGGCAGGAGCCTCGCCCTCCCAGCGGCAACCAGCTACGGGAGGCCTGGGGATACTCCAGCCCCCTGTAACGGTTCGGTCAGCAGACACAGCCGCGGGCATGCAACACCTCGTCAATCCCTGAATCGAAATCTGGCTCATGGTCGGAACAGACCAATCCGGGTACTCCGAATCATCCCAATGAACCTGGTTTTTCGGAGCTTGTTGCCTTGGCAACCGTGTTGGATCACTACCCCAGTTTCTGCGCCACCTGCCCTATCTGTAAATAGCAGTCGGGCCAAGTGACTTTGAGTTTGGCATGTGAGCACGTTTGCCTCTGGTGGACACTCCGCCAAATCGCTTTTTTCGTGGAAATATTTGACTTGGAGTTGGCAGGCTGTATATTAATATCGATGTTAATTTAGTATCGATGTCGTTTTGGGGTTGCCATGTCTGTCACGCTGGATGAAATCGCGGAAAAGGCTGGTGTTTCCCGTACCACGGTTGCGCGTGCTCTGAATGGGAAAACCAAGCAAGCATGGTCGAGCACCGCGCGGCGCGTCCAGCGAATCCAGAAATTGGCAGAGGAAATGGGCTACCGGCGTAACACCGCGGCGGTCGCGACGCGGAGCCGTCGATTCGGCCAGATCGGGATACTCACCCGGCACGAGATGGGACCCATCCAGCACAATCTCAATAAAGGCGTGTTCGAAGCTGCGAGTCGGCACGACCTCAACGTCACGTATGCAGAGGTCGAATTCGAGGGTCTGACCGATCCGGACTACGCGCCGAAAGTGTTGCGGGAACTGTGTGTCGACGGCTTGCTCGTCCACTATGGCTGGGACATCCCCACAACCATCATGGATCTCATCCGGGGCTATGGTATTCCGACGGTCTGGCTCAATACACGAGAGACGCACGATTGCGTATATCCCGATGATCGGCAGGGATCGGAGCTTGCCACCCAACGTTTGATTGAATTGGGGCATCGTCGCATCCTGTTCGCCTTTCGCCCCAACCGTAAGCGCCATCCTTTCCATTACTCGACGCAGGATCGTGAACAGGGCTACGTGGACGCGATGACCCATCATGGTCTGAAGCCGGTCGTTGTCCAGATCGATCACCAGCCAGAGGATTACGCTGAGCGTATCACGCTGTGGCGGCAGATCCTCGAACAACACGACAAAAGCACGGCAGTGGTTTGTCAAAACGAACGGGTGGCCTATCCACTTTTAGTGGCGGCCGCATTACTCGGGCGCAGTGCGCCGGCAGACTTGTCCGTCGCAACCGTGCTGGACACTGGTGGCAAAGGCATGCCGGTGAGTGGGATCACGGTACCGCTCGAATCGGTCGGCGCCCAGGCAGTCGACATGCTGACCGAACGCATACGGAATGCAGATGCATCCATTCCAAGCATTGCGGTGCCCTACCAATCACTATCCAGGCAGACCATTGCCGCGCTGAACACTTGAAGATTCCCCGGCGTCGCTTTGTGCCACGCCATCAACGGAGGGATTAAGACATGAAACCCGTCCCATCAACACTTTTTGGAGGAGATACCGTGACCAGAACTCTTTATACTTTGACGCTACTGTTTTTGGTTGCAGGCATGGCCCAAAGGCTTGATGCTGCCGTACTGCAGATCGACAGTCTCACGATCAACCCCTCACCTGCAGGCGACCTGAAAGTCGACGCAACCATCGAAACACTCACCATCGATGGAACAACCCACGACAAGCTTGAATCGATAACGAGTGTATCACTGCCCGGGAACCGGGAGCGGATGTGGGGGCAAAATGCGACAGACCCAGGTAGCGATGACGCTGCCATCCTTGGACTCAATTATGGAACCGGCGTGTTGAACGTCGGCGCGGGTACGACCTTCCAATTCGGGCGCACGCTCGGATCGAATGAAATCCTCTTTGTCATTCGCGATGGTGCTCCGAACACAACGATCACCTTCGTTCCCGTCAGTGGCACGTCGACCATCGGCAATTACACGCTGAGCATTGCCCAAGGTCAATTCAACACCTTCAGCAAGAGAGTCGACCTGAAGCGTGAGGGAGGTGCGAACCTGAACGATCGCGAGCGAGCCGGCACGTCGTTCACCCTTGCCGATTTCACCGGCACGACCGGCGACCTGTCCACCGCGACCGGTTTTCGCGTCACCACCAACGGCAGCGGTTGGGATGTGGCGGCCGTGGGCGTGGTGGTGCCCGAGCCGGCATCTGCGGTCATGATCGGCCTGAGCGGATTGTTGTTCCTCCGACGCCGTCGCGCATAAACAGTTCATCTAGAACAATGACCCAGCGTTGCATGACTGAAAGGTCACGTAACGCCTTTGCTTACTTTCCGCAACGAGAGGAAATCAGCCATGCTTTGCCAGGTGCGACGTATCGGCTTCACACTCGTCGAGTTGCTCGTGGTCGTCGCGATTATCGCACTGCTGATCAGCATCCTCCTGCCGGCGTTGAACAAGGCAAGAGATACCGCAAGTGATGTGGTCTGCCGTGCCAATCTGCGACAGATCGGTGTCTGGGGGTTTACTTACATCACCGAGTTCAACAATGTGCTGCCACATAACGGTTACGAGTGGAACGGGTCCGGCCGCCCGGGATCGGGTAGCACGCCCGCACGATACTACTGGGAATTGTCGGACAACTGGTGGTACCAGAAAGCCGAGAATCTTTGGGTGAGGCATAGCGGCCGCCCCGTCAACTCGGCGCTCAATTGCCCGCTGGCGAATCGATTTCTCGTTCCGCGGCGCTATGGCGGCTTGGGCCAGAACGACTACAGCTATGGCCTGAACGAACGACTGGGCGGGCGGGCCAAATTCCAAGAACAGCCGGGTGCCAATGAACTACGGATGGCTATTCTGAATGCCGATGCGTATTGGTTCGGCGATATGGGGGGCACGGACGTCAATCACGCAGGCCAAATGAAGTTCTCAAACTATCAATGGCTTTCCGTGGCCGGAAGCGGTGACAGCCCGAAGATTTCAGCCGTTCCGGAAAACGCCGGCTTGCCATGGTCGTGGCGCACGGGTTTCTGGGGATTGGAAGCACACACTGGGGAAGTGGCCAATTTCGTCTTTGGCGATGGACACGCCGCCTCGGTCAGCGAAGAGGAAGTCAGAGCGATGAGTGACGGCGATAAGGACAGTGAACTTGCCCGATTTGTTGGTGTCACACCATGAAGTTTTCGATTGGTTTTGTTTTCATACTCGTCGGCCTTAACGCGACCATCGCCATATCAAACCAGACAGCCCACGCGGAAACTGTCATGGGCGTGGATCGCATCGACGTCACGCGATCACCCTACGAAGCCGACCCACGAGGCGAACGGGACAGCACCGAAGCGCTCCAGCAGGCATTCCGCGACGCATGGTCGATCCTTAAACAGAAAAAAACGGGACAGCGCCGCCCGGTTGAAATCTATCTGCCAGCCGGCACTTACCTGATTCAAGGCAGTCTTAACTTCGCCGCCGGCAAACCACAACACATGCATGTGATTGGTGACGGCTCCGACCGAACCACCATTCGCCTGGCTGACGGGGTGGCGGGGTTTACCAATCCCAAGAAACCCAAACCGCTCCTCACCTTCAGTGGCTATGGGAAGTTTGCTTCGAACATCTCGTTCAGCAACGTGGTCGCCGGGCTGACACTTGAAATCGGGAAAAACAATCCAGGCGCGATCGGCCTGCGCTACCACAACAATAACACCGGTTACATCGAAGACGTGGTAATCCGCTCGCTCGACCCCGCACGTCGTGGGCACACCGGCCTCATCATCCCCGGCGAGTTGTCCGGCATCGCGCGCCTGACGAACATCACCATTGAAGGGTTCGATACCGCCATCTCGATGCGGTCCCGCAAGATCATGTATCTGTTGGAAAACATTCACCTGACCGGTCAGCGCAAGGCGGGTATTGTCAGCCACGACAAACCCGTTACCATCCGCCGGCTGGTCAGTCACAACACGGTGCCCGCGGTGGTCGGTCGGGGTAAACATGCACAAGTTGTCTTACTGGACAGCAAGCTGCAAGGCGGCAAACCCGACAAGGCGGCGATCGTCAACGAAGGTGGGCTGCTGTTTGTCCGTAACGTCGACACCACCGACTATGGGACGGCGATTCGTGACGGCGAACATCGGATCAAGGAATCCCACGTCACCGAATACGTCAGCGGCGATGTCCTGACACTCGGCAAAGACACACCTGCCCGGTCTCTCGACCTGCCGATCCGCGACACCCCCCATGTTCCTGCGGATAATCCGGGCGGTTGGGCGGTGGTGAACGGAGCCGACCAGGCTGACGACACCGCGGCAATCCAACAGGCCATCGACTCCGGAGCGACCACCGTTCGTCTGATTGGCCCACTGACTGTCAGCGATTCCATTGTGGTGCGTGGCAACGTTCGACACGTGATCGGTGATGCGCCCGGCGGGATCGGCACCAGTGTTGTCGTCGGCTTCAAACCGGTCAACAGCGTCGGTACCCATCGCCCCGTCATCCGTATCGAAACCGGCCAACATGATGTGACGATTCTCGAGCGCATTCACGCCAAGCACTGCGGCTGGCTCTACGATAACGCTTCGGAAAAGACGGTCGTGTTTCGCAACAGCGTCGCCGGCCCTTACCGTAACACCGGACGAGGCGACGTCTTTTTCGACAGTGCCGTCGGCGGCATCGGCACCGGTGCTTATGAAATGGTGCATCACCCGTTCGTTGTCATCACACGACAGAACGCATGGTTCCGTCACTTCAACATCGAAGGCGGTTACCCGCATCTGGTCAATGATGGTGGTAAGGTCGTGGTGCTCGGGGCCAAACTCGGTGAATGGCACGGCCCTTACGTCGCCACGCTCAACGGTGGCCAAACCGAAGTGCTGGGCGCAGTGTTCAATTCCATCAGCACCAGGCGTTCTCCCCATCGTGCGTGGATCGTCAATGACAACAGTCGCGTTGCAGTCGTTGCGGTTAAGTC
>JANQFT010000069.1 GCA_028277685.1 Phycisphaeraceae bacterium | reverse complement strand
CCCATGTGACACATGCGCCCGAACTGGACATGCTTCGTCAACAGTATGATCGTGTGCTGAGTACCACGCGTATCAGCCGTAAACTGCCCGCCACCGATGTTGCCCGATCCCTGGCGAGTGCATACCGCTCCGACCTGACCGTCCCCGTGCCCCAACTGACCGAAGCAGCTAACATCTTTGGTTCCGTTGCCTATGAACCTGACCCCGATGGTCGCGTGCGTTCGGTGCCGTTGTGGCTGACGTACCAGGGCCATCACTACCCGCACTTTGCCCTGGCGCTGGCCTGTGCTTACCTGAACGTTTCTCCCGATGCGCTCTATCGCGGAGACGATGTCACCATCATTCCGAGTGCCACGTTGCCCGATGGTGCCAGGCGCGATATCAAGTTGCCGACCATGTCTGCACGGCCGGGTGATGGCTGGCGCAAATTCCCCGATCAGCGCATGCTGATCTCCTGGCAAACCAATGCCCGAGATTGGTCCATGCTGTTCGCATCACATGGCGGAGCGGGCGCCCAGCACATCCCGATCGGTTGGCTGATCGAACTCGATGAAATACGTCGTGATGTGCGACACAACCGCCAGCGTGCAGACGAAGCCTACCTGGCCCTGTTACTTCCGCCGGATGAAAAAGCTGCCGACCCACAAACCAACCCCGACCTGAGCGGTTTATTTCCCGGCGAATTGACGCAACAATTTCATGCGTCCTACACAAAACTCTACCAACAACCAAACGATTCACCCGATCCCAAGACGCTGGAGCGTCACGCACAACTCGCCGAGCAGGTTCGCCAGAATGCCGCGTTCCTGGCTGAACAGTTCGTCGGCGTGACGGAACTCAGTGATGAAGAACGTGCGATCCGCGATAAAGTTCATCGCGTCATCCATGCCCACACACAGTTCACCAAGGAAGCAGATAGCGGGCAAGTCAAACTCGCGGAAAGCGAAGCCCGCATTCGCAACACCATCGACGGAACGATCTGCATCATCGGATGGACGGCCACCGGATCACTGGCTGACTTCGTGCCCACTTCACTCGAACCCATGTGCCCTGGGCCGGTGGTGCATGGCGCGATCGTCAATTCGATCCTCACCGATCATTTCATCAAACGCGGCGATCGTTCAGTTGACCTGCTGCTGGTGCTGTTGGTCGGCGTGATTACCACGTGGGTCGCCGCCCGTTTCGCACCGGTGAGCGCGCTGATCATCACCGTCGGTTGTGTGGTGTTCTACTTCCTCATCAACGGCATGGTGCTGTTCGATC
>JANQFT010000062.1 GCA_028277685.1 Phycisphaeraceae bacterium | reverse complement strand
TGCAGTGCCTTGTAGTGATGCACGAGCACGCCGTTGATCAGCACGGTAACGTAAGCGGGGGTGACGAGTTTATCGCCATCAAAGACCGGTGCTTTCCAGATGATGTCGTAGACGTTCCAACTACCGCGCTTCGCGCAGGCGTTGACCAGCGGGGGATACTGACCATAGATCCCGCCCAGTGTGCCATCGGGGTAAGTGGGGTTGTTCCAGTTGTCGAGCACCTGGATTTCGTACTTGCCCATCAGGAACACGCCGCTGTTGCCGCGGCCTTGGCCGGTGACATGTTCGCCCTTGTCGTTCACATCGATGTTGATCGGGGCAGCCCATTCCACGTGCAGTTGGATGTCGCCGAACGCCTGTTTTGTGCGAATCTGACCGGTGCCTTTGACCACTTCCATGTAGCCGTTTTCGACTTTCCACTGCAGGTCGCTGCCGTCTTTGCATTGTTCCCAGTGACCGGCCGAACGGGTCGAGCCATCAAAAAGGATGAGGGCATCCGACGGCGGGGTGAGCGGTTCAACGTGCGTAATACTTCCGGGGGTGACGACGGCCGGCTGCGGGCGCTCGCCATCGTGAACGTGCCATTGCTGTCCGGGAATGATGGGGGTGTCCTGATAGCCAAGTCCCATGTCAAAATCCTTGCGGTTGGTTGTTGTATGTCACCACCGTGAAACAGTTCACGATGGATCGCGCCAAGCTAGCGGGATCGGCAGGCAGATTCAAGGCGTATGGGCATATATTCAGCGGTTTCTTTCTTGGTTGTGCAAAATGACGAATGCTAAACTCAGAATGACGAAATACCAATGTCACAGACATGTGATTAAAGGCAATCCGGTGTTTTCGTCATTCGTCATTGTCCATGCAAATTCATGAGAACGCGGCAGGCCCTGGCCTGCCGGCCGGATTGTGCAAAAGCTGAGCGGATGAACCATGGAATCATCCCCGTGACGTGGCACCATAGAAGTGATTGAACCACCTGCGGGGAATTGCCCTATGTCGATGGATCTTGAACCGTATCTCGCTGACCTAGATGCCCGGCTCGATGCTGCGGACGAACAACGCGTGCTCGATGCGTGGATTTCATTTGTCCGCGGCGAGTTGACTGAAGATTACTTCGTCCCGCCAAAGCGCACGCCACGCCCGCCGAAGATCGACTGGCCCGATGTGTATGTGAACGACACGCTGCATGACCCGAAACTGATGGTGTATGCGCAGTTCAACGAGATGTCGAACATGCTGGCCAACGGCGGCAACCGCATCCCCAACGTGCGCTGCAACTACGGTGTGGGCACCATGACCAGTCAACTTGGCTGCCCTGTGGTTGAGATGCCGCGCGAGCAGGGCAACACACCCACCACCCAACCGTTGCCTGGTGGAATTGACGGCATCAAAGCCGCGATCGATCGTGGTGTGCCCGACATCCGCAGTGCGCAGGGCGGCGATGTGTTCAACTGTGCCGAACTGTTCCTTGATTCGATCAACCGTTACCCCAATCTGAAGAAGTGGGTCTGGTTGTATCACCCGGATGGCCAGGGCCCGATCGACAACGCCGAACTCGCCTGGGGCAGCGAAATTTTCCTCGCCTTCCATGATGAAGCGGAACTGGTTCATGCATTCCTCGATCTGATGACCGAGCACTACCTGGTGTTCATGCGCGCCTGGTTTGAACTCGTGCCGCCGCAGAACGATGAATACAGCGCGCATTGGGGCCACCTGATTCCCGGGCAGATCATGCTGCGCGATGACAGCCTGATGAATCTGCCGCCGGACATCTTCACCACGTTCATCCGTGAGCGCGAAGAGAAGTGTCTGGTTGAACTTGGCAACGGCTGCGTCCACTTCTGTGGCCGGGGTGATCACTTCATCGAACCGCTCAGTGAAATGAAGGGATTGACCAGCATCAACTTGAGTCAACCGCAGTACAACGACATGCCCACCATCTGGGAGCACACCGTCGATAAAGACCTGTTTGTGATCGGTCTGAATGCTGATGCAGCGCGCGATGCAGGACGCGAGCTGAAGGGTAAAGTGCAGACGTTCAAACGATAAACAAACCAGCCTGGTGCTCATCGGGATGACCGCAACATACTTAACCGTCCGACAAACCGCAGGCGAAAACCGGCGATTCCGGCCCGGGATCGGCAATGGCGTTGCGCAAGTCGCTTCGGGTCCAACATCGCGCGCAAACTTGTGGTATTTTGTTAAAACTTCATCGCTTCCAAACGAACCGCGATGCCCCGCGCGGCACTCACCCAATCCCCATGTTGCTGACCGCTTTGGTTTCGTGGTACAGTAAGACATGCCCCACCAAAACAACGACACCAGCGACATCCTGGCCGAAGCTGGCCACAAGACACACGAAACCGAGTTCTACACGCCGATCCCGGACGGATACGTCAAGGGCCGCCACAAGTACGTGGTCGTGCTTGGCACCGTCATGAGCGGATTGGGCAAAGGCATCTTCTCTTCCAGCGTCGCCAAGCTGCTGAAAGACAAGGGCCTCAAGGTTTCTCCCATCAAGATGGAAGGCTACCTGAACATCGATTCGGGCACGCTGAACCCTTATCGCCACGGTGAAGTGTTCGTCCTCGACGACGGCATGGAAACCGACATGGACCTTGGTACCTACGAGCGCATGCTTGATCAGAATCTGACCGGCGACAACTTCGTCACCAGTGGTCAGATCTACCGCAAGGTACTCGAACGCGAACGGCACGGCGGCTACCTCGGACGCGATGTGCAGATGATTCCGCACGTCACCGGCGAAGTGAAATACCTGCTGCGCGAACTTGCGGTGAAGCAGGAAGCCGACGTGGTGTTCGTTGAAGTGGGCGGCACCGTGGGCGACTTCGAAAACGGCTTCTACATTGAAGCCTTGCGTGAACTGGCGTTCGAAGAAGGTGAAGGCTCCGTCTGTTTCGTCGCGCTCACGTACATCATCGAGCCGCAGGCCCTGGGGGAACAGAAATCGAAGGCAGCCCAGCTCGGCATCAAGCGGTTGATGGGCATCGGCGTGCAGCCGCACATCATCGCCTGTCGCGCCCGGCACGAAGTGGAAGACAAGGTGCGCGAGAAGATCGCCATGTTCACCAACGTGCCCATGCGACGTGTGTTCAGCATGCATGATCGCGATTCGATTTACACCATCCCCGAATCGATGCACGGCACGGCGCTCGACCTGGAAATCTGCACCATCCTTGATCTGCACCAGCGCGTGAACCCGCGCGCTGAGGACACCGCCCGCCGCGAATGGGCCAAGTTCGTGAACGTGCTGACCGGCCCTCGGAAGCATGAAGTCAACATCGGCATCACGGGTAAATACGCCGCCCTGCGCGATGCGTATGCCTCCATCGACAAAGCGCTCGAACATTGCGGGGCGCACCTGTCGGCCAACATCAACATCCACTGGTTCGACACCATCGACATGGACAACGCCGACGCGGGCGCGATCGCCGGCGAACTGGAACCGTTGGATGGCGTGATCGTGCCCGGCGGTTTCGGCGCACGCGGCACCGAAGGCAAGATCGCCTGCGTGAAGTATTGTCGTGAACACAACACACCGTACCTGGGTATTTGCCTGGGCTTCCAGATGGCGGTGGTGGAATACGCCCGCAACATGTGCGGCATTGCCGATGCGGCCAGCAGCGAGTTCGACCCCGAAGCGGCCAACCCCGTCATCGACATCCTGCCCGAACAGAAGAAGATCGAAGGCCTCGGCGGCAACATGCGGCTCGGTGGCAAAGACGTTCAGGTGAAACCGAACACGTTGGCAGCTTTCCTGTTCGCGGACGAAGCCATCAAGGCATCAAGGCATCAAGGCATCAAGGAGACATCGGGTTCCGCCTCGATGCCTCGATCGCTTGATGGCTCGATGGCTGGTTTCCTTGTCCGCCGCCGTTTCCGTCACCGTTACGAAGTCGACCCGAACGTGATCGATACCCTCGAAGCGAAGGGCCTGGTGTTCAGTGGTCGCCATCCTGAACACCCGATCATGCAGATTCTGGAACTGCCTACTCAGCAGCATCCCTACTTCGTGGGTGCGCAGTTCCATCCGGAATTGACCAGTCGGCCGCTCACGCCCAGCCCGATGTTCATGGGCCTGGTCGCCGCGGCAATTCGGCACCGTTACCCGGATGTGACCCCGGACGAGATCAGCAAGCGCTGGCTGCCGAAGCCGAGCGTGTCGGTCACCGAGTGATGTCGGATAAGTTCTGCTGTTGTGGCAACGGCCGTGTCGGCCGTTCATCCGGAAAGCGGTCGACACGGCCGCTGCTCCAGCGTGTAGGTCGGGGCCTGCCCCGACGTGTTCCATGATGTTGGTGATGTCGGGGCTGGCCCCGACCTACGCACTGCATTGCGACGTCAGTTTTGTAGGGTGGGTCAAGCGACGAAGGAGCGGACCCACCATGTTCGTTATGGTGGGTCCGCTGCGCTCGACCCACCCTACGTGCTACGTGCTGATCAATGATTGCCACCGCATGCCGGTGAAGAAGGGGAGTGGACAGGA
>JANQFT010000634.1 GCA_028277685.1 Phycisphaeraceae bacterium | reverse complement strand
GGCAGTGGAAAAATGTGCTACATCTGTATAAGTTCAGGCCCCTCAGAAGGCAAATGGGCTTACTGGCATGTTGATGAAAGTGGCAACGAACCTGGCGCTGAATCACCTGCGATCGCAAAAGCGTCAGCCCGTTCGCCTGATTCAACCGACTTCGCCGAGTGACGACGACGATGAATCGCTCGTGCCCGGTTGGCTGATCGATCAGGCGTCCGCAGGCCCCATGGATCTGCTGCATGAAGCGGAGCAGCATCAGGCGATGGGCGAAATGATTAACGCCCTCCCCCCCGCCAAGCGCGAGGTGATGCGACTGGTCCATCATCAGCAGATGAACATCGAAGAGGCGGCCGACGAACTGGGCATCGCGCCCGGCACCGTTCGCAGCCATCTTCACTACGCCCGACACAAGCTTGCCGACGCATGGCGGCAGCGCTTCAGCGGAGACACCGACCAATGACCATCCACGACCCCACCACCGCGCCCTGGCACGCAAAATCGTTCGGTCACTTTCTGAACGATGCCCTGCCACAACTGCTCAGCGAGCGATTGCCGCTTTGTGATTACGCGGTCGATCGTCAGGATACCACGTGCGTCATCGCCATCACCGTAGGCAAGAACGGTCACCAGGCGCACACCATGTACACCATCCCGATGCCCGATGCGCTTGGTACGTTCACCATCGATGGCAAGCCGTACACCGTCGTCCCCACCGTGATGGGTGAGGACCTAGCCACCGCCGACATCTGGTGCGTGGGTGAGCAACTCTTCCATCTGATTGATGATCAACTGAGCGAAGCGCCGGCCGACCTGCAATGGGATGAGGCGCTGCTTCGGTCGTGGTTGCCATTGGGTGAGCGCATCACCGCGTTCATCACCGGGCAACTCCCGGACGACAGCAAACGTCTGTTCGGTTGGGTGACCGGGCAATTGCTCGATAACACCAACTGGCTGGCGCGGCGGGCGCATCTGCGTCGGGTGATTCTGCCGTTGCGCAAGCCCGAAGCCATCGTGCGGGGCAACACGATCGAAACACCGTTGGTGCATGAATCGGAAGTGGGCCGCACGTGCTGCGTGGAGACGCCGGAAGGCCCCAACATCGGGCGCATCCTCAGCATCGCGCGGGGGGCGATCATTCGAGATGGGAAGTTCGAAATCGTCGACGATTCGCCCGCCGCCGGTCTGGGGCTGACCGCCGGCATGATCCCCTGCTTCGAATTCGACGATGCCAACCGCGGCCTGATGGGCGCAAACATGATGCGGCAGGGCCTCGTCCGCCCCAATCCCGAACCGGCGCTGGTACAGACCGGCTTCGAGCCTGATGCCACCGACTTCTGGACCGGCCGTAACCTGCTGACCGCGCTGGTCAGTTGGGATCCTGGCACGTTTGAAGATGGCATCGTGCTCAGTGAATCCGCCGCCAAACGACTGGACATCGACGGCGTCATCGAGCCCGGAGACAAGCTCGCCAATCGCCATGGCACCAAAGGCGTGGTCGGCGCGATCCTGCCTGATGATGACATGCCACACCTACCCGATGGTACACCGGTCGAACTGGCGTTCAATTTCACCGGTTGCCATACCCGCATGAACTATGGCCAGTCGCGCGAGTTGTTGCTGGGGCGCATCGCGTCTGTTGAGGGCAAACCGCTGATTGCCGTGCCCTTCGCCGGGCTCAACGACGAGCAGGTGAAGCAACGTCTCTCTGCGAACGGGCTGCCGGATGACGGCATGGAGCAACTGCATGATGCGAAAGACGGTGAACCACTGGAGTTGCGTAGTGCTGTGGGTTACCTGTATTGGAACCTGCTGCATCATGTGGCGCGTGGCAAGTTGAAGTCGCGGAAGGTGACCGCCAGCGGCTACTTGGAGTACCGCCACCTGCGCGATCTTGGCGCGGTACAACTGATCGGTGAGTTCCACAATACACAGGTGACATCGGGCGGCGATGAGCAGCCGTTGGTTGATGCGGCATCGCAAGGCCCGGTCGAACAGGATGCATTTCCTTCCAAAACGAGGCAAGCCAGTTACATGAGAAACAAAACGTTGGCTAGGCTAGAAAGGTGACCCACTAAG
>JANQFT010000651.1 GCA_028277685.1 Phycisphaeraceae bacterium | reverse complement strand
TGCGCCTCATCGTTTCGGTCATGGTCATTCCCGTCGCAGCCTCGCGGTTGATTGGTGATGTGGTCGAACCCGCCAAACGCAGTAAGTTCCGTCGCGCTTTCGAGAGTGGCTTTGGCCTCGCGCCGCTGTTTGGCAAGTTCAATGATCTGATCGCGAAGTTCATCCACATGCTGCTTGGTTCGTGGGGCGCACGTCTTGCCGTGGCCGGCACGTTCATGCTGATCGCGTTGGTGGGAAGCTACGTACTCATGCCGCCCACCACCTATCTGCCCACCGGCAACCGCAACCTGGTGTTCGCCGCGCTCATCCCCCCGCCGGGCTACAACCTCGATAAGCAGGAGAAGATTGGTTATCGCGTTGAGTCTGTCATCCGCCCCTATTGGGAAGCCGAGTTGGGCACGCCCGATGCCGAAGCACTCCCCATGGTGCCGCACTTCAACCCGACCACCGGGCAGGTGGATATGGTCCAACCCGCGCCCATCACCAACTTCTTCTTCGTGGGTCTGAACGATGGCATCATGTTCACCGGCGCGATCAGTGCCGATGACAGCCGCGTCAACGAAGGGGCTGATCTGCTCAACAGTGTGATCCAGCAACAGCCGGGCATTTTCGGCGGGGCGAGCAAGCTGCCGCTGATTCGTACCGGCAACGTCGGCAACGGCATCGAGCTGGAAATCTCCGGCCCGCGCCTCGAACAGGTCAACCAGGTGGCCGGCGCCATCTTCGGCATGATTCTTGGCAACCCACAGCTCAACCAGAAGTTCCCCGTGCCAGACCCCGGCAACTTCTCCGTTCCGCAGGAAGAAGTGCAGGTCCGTGCCGATCTGGTCAAGGCGGCCGACCTTGGTGTTTCCAATGCCGACCTCGGCTTGATCATCCGCATGTTGGGTGATGGCGCGATCGTCGGCGAATACATCTTCGAGGGCGATGGCATCGACCTGAAGATCCTTGCCGATGACCAGAACACTGGCGAAGCGACATACGTGGCCGATGTTCCCATCGCGGCCGGGCCGGAACAGGTCGTTCCCATTTCCGGTTTTGCCAACATTTTTCGCACCACCGCACCGCAACAGATCAACCGCATCGAACGCCAACGCTCGGTGACGATCCAGATCGAACTGCCCGATGAGATCGCCTTGGATGACGGCATGGCCATCGTGGATAACGAAGTGCTCACGCCGTTGCGTGCATCCGGTGCCATCCCGCAATCCATCAAGATTCGCAAGGCAGGCACCGCCGCCAAACTCCGCGAGGTGCGCTCAGCCTTGCTGGGTGAGTGGCAGGGATTCAACCTCGGAAGCTTGATGTCGATGTTCACCAGCCGCGCGTTCCTGGCATTGCTGGTGGTGTTCCTGTTGATGGCCGCCCTGTTCGAAGGTTGGTTGTATCCGCTGGTCATCATGCTCACGGTGCCGTTGGCTACGGTGGGGGGCTTCCTCGGGTTACGCATCGTGCATACCTTCGTGCCCGAACAACAACTTGATGTGCTGACCATGCTGGGCTTCGTGATTCTGTCCGGCGTGGTGGTGAACAATGCGATTCTGATCGTGCACCAGGCCCTCAATTTCATGCGGGGTACGGCGGCCAGTGAAACAGATGACGGCGAGAAGCACGAAGCCCTTGAACCACGCCAGGCGATCACTGAATCGGTGCGTAGCCGCGTGCGGCCGATCTTCATGTCCACCCTCACCAGTGTGGGGGGTATGTTGCCGCTGGTGATTTCACCCGGGGCCGGGTCGGAACTGTACCGCGGCCTCGGTAGCGTGGTCGTCGGCGGTCTGCTGGTCAGCACGGTGTTCACACTGCTGTTGGTGCCTTCGGTGATGAGCATGGTCGTCGATCTGCGCAGCATCATGGTCAAGCGATTTCGCTGATTAGCCATCGGGCCATCAAGGCATCAAGCCACAAGGCGAGCCAGAACGCTTGGCAACTCCTTGATGGCTCGGTGCCTCGATGGCTATGCATTCCTCTTTAATCCACAGTTCAGCCTGTGACATCTGTACCGATTACGCTCCGCATTTGTAGGCCAATTGGCCGCGTTTTCCTGCTCGTAGCAAAGTCTCGTTAAGCATCTCGCAGTCTTTCCCGATCACACGGTTGAGGCTGTGGGTCACCCGACGCTTGCGTTGGGTTCAGCCTGGCTTGGAGGGTCCCGAGTACGGCGAGCTCGGGCTCTCCTTTTTTGTGCGCCAATTCAAGCCGCACGGTCCGCCGTGCGGGGATCGCGACGCGGACGTCGCGGCTGCGATTTGCTGTTCTGCCTTTTGCCTTCTCCCTTCTGCCTTTATCATGTCCCCATGAGCACCACGCGCAAACCATGGGAACACGCCAAGAGCGGTGGAAGCGAACACGATGAACTGGCCGCACGGTTCGTTGAGTCGCTGTCGTACGATACCCGCCTCTACAAGCACGACATCGCCGGCTCCATCGCCCACGCGCGCATGCTCCAACACGTCGGCCTGATCACCGAAGACGACCTCGCCGCCATCGAGAAGGGCCTGAACGAGATCGAATCTGAGATTTCAAATCTCAAATCGGTATCGGATTGGGAAGGCTGGAAAGTCGAACTCGAAGACGTCCACATGTGCATCGAAGCGGCGTTAATCGAAAAGATCGGTGAACCGGGGAAGAAGTTACACACGGGCAGAAGTCGAAATGATCAAGTGGCGCTCGATCTTGTTTTGTGGCTGCGTGAAGCATCCGAGAGTATTGAACGGCAACACACAGATTTGTATGACGCCATCGCTGAGTTAGCACAGCAGCAGGGACATCTGGTGATGCCCTCCTACACGCATCTGCAACGAGCGCAACCGATTGTTCTTGGTGGAGAACTGGTTGCTTGGGGCGATGCATTGATTGCTTGTTGCGGACGCTTCAGCTCGTTTCGACTGGACGATGTGTCGCCATTAGGAAGCGGAGCGATTGCAGGTTCTTCGCTGCCGTTGGATCGAAAGATGACAGCCAACTCACTGTTCGGCAGAGCATTTGATGAAGATGCTGCTGACGTGATGGACAGCATCAGAAGCTTGGCTCCGGATGAGTTTGATGCTGTTGCGGAGTGGCAGCATGTAAGTGGCAATAGTATTCAATCTACAGCTTCGCGTGATTCAGCCATTGACTTCGTCTACGCCTTATCCATGACCGCCATGTGGCTTTCCCGCTGGGCGGAGCAATGGATCATTTACATGACCAGCGAGTTCGGGTTTTTGTCGATCGGTGATGCGTATACCACCGGGTCGTCGATGATGCCGCAGAAGCGGAACCCGGACATGTTGGAATTGATCCGCGGCCGGTGCGGAAATGTATACGGTCACCTGGTGGCATTACTGACCATTTGCAAGGGATTGACCGTCGGTTACAACCGCGATTTGCA
>JANQFT010000331.1 GCA_028277685.1 Phycisphaeraceae bacterium | reverse complement strand
CCCGACTGAAACTTCAAGCAGGTGATATCGATCCCGACCAGTTCATCTACAACGGCTGCGGCGAGGAAGCCCCCACCCGCCCCGGCTTGGTCGAGTTGGCCATCGAACGTTGCGTCACCGCGACCGGTAATCACGTCGATTCTGATCGCGTGATCGTGGTTGGCGATACCCCCCATGATGTAGACTGCGCCCAGCGGACGGGTTGCCGTTGTCTGGCGGTAACGACTGGGCACTTCAGTGAAGATGATCTGCGCGACGCCGGGGCTGAGTGTGTCGTGCCCGACCTGTCCGACCCCTCACCTTTGTTGGCCATGATTACCGCTTAGCGGACGCGCCAAAAGTTAATA
This sequence comes from Phycisphaeraceae bacterium, assembly GCA_028277685.1. Classification (GTDB taxonomy): domain Bacteria; phylum Planctomycetota; class Phycisphaerae; order Phycisphaerales; family Zrk34; genus JANQFT01. The sequence continues at coordinate 10,100 of JANQFT010000331.1, read as the reverse complement.
CTGGCAAGTTCTGCTGATCGCAGGATCAACCGTTGACCTGATCTCCCAGGTGATGAGCAATTCGTGTTGCCGGGCGGCGCGATATATCTGAACGTGGAACTTGTATCGAGTATCACAACGGATTTCCGGGGACTTCATGCGGTCGTAAGAAATGCGGGCATGAAGGGGCTCCGACGCGGATCCGAATCGGCAAGACCCTCGAGTTTGGCCGTGGTCCCGCTCGGGCGAACCAGCAGCCCCCCTAGCTCGGGCGGGCCCGGCCACTTTTTGGTCTACGAATTTTTGACGCAACTCAGGCGGTGTACACCCCGTGTTCCAAACACGCGGCGTACATCGCCTGTAAGTTTTCCTCTGGCACATTCGGCGGCAGGTTATTGCCCTCGCGCAAACGGAAACGACCACCGCGCATCACGCCGCTTTGCAGAATGCTTTTTGTGCATTGGAATACCTGATCGGCCGTGCCGTTCATGAGCAGCCCAACCTGAGGTCCGCCAAATATTTCCACCTTGTCACCCAACTGATCACGCAACGCGCCATGGTCAACCGGGAAACCCGTGTCGAATGACATCACACCGAGTTGTTCATGCATAAGAGGGAACAATCGCGTGGCATCGCCACACAGATGCATGTGCCGACCACGATCCGAAAACGCTTCGTAGAACGCACAATGGTGCGACAGAACCTGCTGCTCGTACATGGTGTTGCTGATCATCGCGCACGAATCATCTGCCATGCCGCCCTGCTTGCCAATGCGATCGCCCCAGTAGCTTTCAAAGGCTTTACGACGAATGATCGCTGCCTGGATGATGTGCCCCATCAATCGGTCGGCATATTCCGGGTCGGCGACAAGATCTATCATGAAGTTATCCGCCCCGCGCAGGTTGCAGGCGACGGTCACCGGACCATCCGTACCGCACAAAGCCCAGGGCACAAGATCAACCGGACGACCTTCGAATGTCATCCCGTCGCACACCGTTTTCATTTCCTCCCAGAACTTCATGCAGTTCCGGATAAACGGATTCTCAAGTGGGTTTTCGATGTCGACGTTGAACACCTCATGTTTCGTGGCGTCATCGGCGTAACATGGGGTGGTGTCGGGCACTTGATTGGGCGAGAAGTCGATGGGTGCGCCGAAGTAGGCCGCTTCGTAAACGTTGTAAACTGTCATGTTCGCCGACCAACGCTCAGGCAGGGCCATCTGATTATCACAAAACTGTCCAAGGAAGCGGCGGCGGTAGAGTTCATGCTGAAGCGATACCTTCACATGCATCTCCGCATCCTGTGCAGCCTGTTCAAAAGTCCATCCTTCGGCATTCCATTGCTCATTCAGCAACACCACCCGCGGGTTGGTTAAAAGCACCACCGGCACCCGCGTTGGGTTGCCTGCGTGATACGCCTGCCAGACCACGGCTTTTTCCTGATCCGAGGGAATGGTCACAGACATAATCGTTCTCCGGCATTACTGAACCTCTTGGGCCACGAAGACACGATGGCACGAAGAAGAATACGTTCTAATCCCCGCCCTCGTTTCGCGTCTTCGTGGCCCAACACGGCAAACTAAACTAACGTTTCATAATGCTGCCCGCGTTCGGTATTATCCATCGTTACAGCGAACAGCCTGTGAGGATGTCATGCCCCGAACACGCAACAGCGCCTGGCGGAACACTTACCAGGATGACAACTGCCTGATCAGGCCGATCCGCATGCTCGGGTGGACCTCCGTTCTGAATGCACATCCCGGAAAACTTGGCCCACACACGCATGACGAGTGCTGGGAGACCTGTTACATCGTGCGTGGCCGTGTGGACTGGTGGGCTGGCGATCAGGCGTACAAGGTAACAGGTGGCCACGTCTACATCACCCGACCAGACGAAACGCATGGCGGGGTCGACGCGGCGCTACACCCCTGTGAAATTTATTGGCTGATTCTCAAACTGCCCGTGCGCGGTGCTCTGTCCGGTACCACGATCAAGCAAACTCGCCGACTCATCCATGCCCTGAAAACGTTGCGCACACGCACTTACCCGGTGTCGCAGCACGTACATGACTGCTTCCGCCGCATGCTGCACGAACATCGCATGCCCAACGCAGACAGTGAACTTGTCTGTCAGACACTCTTGTTGCAATTGCTCGTGCAGATCGCGCGAGACCATGATGCCTTTGTCGACGGGGATCGCCGTCACAGCGAACCAACCGATCCCAAGGTGCGCAACACCATCAAGCAGATCGATGCCGACCTGGTTGGCGTGCCCACCCTCACTGCACTGGCCAAGCGTGTTGGGCTGACTTCCTCGGCACTGCGTCAACGTTTCACCCAGCAAACCGGGCTCAGTCCTGCAGACTACATCACCCTGCGTCGTATCGATGAAGCAGCGCGCCTGTTGCGCGAAACAAAACTCACCATCACGCAGATTGCATTCAAGGTCGGCTTCTCATCGAGCCAATACTTTGCCACGGCGTTCAAACGACGAACGGGCATGTCGCCGTTGAACTATCGTACGAACCACAAAGGTGATTGAACCACCAAAGCACCAAGGTCACCAAAGGATTCGTTTGAGGCAGAGACTTCCTTGGTGTTCTTGGTGCCTTGGTGGTTAATCTTCCTCCGGAATCATTGCCGCCAGTTCGCGCCGCAATACTTTGCCCGTCGGATTGCGCGGCAACTCTTCCACCGCATAGATGCGGCGCGGGACTTTATAGCCGGCCAGTTCGTTACGCACGTGAGCGCGCAGAGCGCCCTCGTCAAACGTTTCGCCTTCCACCATTTCAACGAACCCGATGGCCACTTCGCCGCGCGAGAGGTCCTGCTTGCCGGTGACGCCGCAGGCTGCGATGGTTGGGTGTTTGCTTAATACTTCCTCGATTTCGCGGGGGAATACGTTCTCGCCGCCGATGATCATCATCTCTTTCTTGCGGCCGGTGATGTACAGAAATCCATCACGATCGAGCTTGCCCCAGTCGCCCGTGCGGAAACGGCCATCTTGGGTGAATACCGATGCAGTTATCTCAGGTAACTTGTGGTAGCCCGCCATGACGCTTGGGCCTTTGATAAGAATCTCGCCCTCGGCTTCACGTGGCAAGGGGCGTTCCTGTTCATCGACAATCTGTACTTCACAACCGGGGATCGCCGTCCCCACCGCGCCGGGACGGTTGGCCCAGGGGGTGCTCCAGGCGACGACGGGTGAGGTTTCAGTCAGGCCGTAGCCTTCGCGAATCTCGACGCCGAACTGCTCAGCAAAACGTTCGCGCGTAGCGTTGGGCAGAGGTTCACCACCACTGATGGCCATGGTCAGACTGGCCATGTCTTCGCGGGTTGCGCTCTTCACACTGAGCAGTGCGTTGTACATCGAAGGGATCGCCACAAACACTTCAGGTTTGTGCTCGGCAATCAGCTCAATCAGTTTCTTCGGAACGAAGCGCGCGGTGTAGATGACCTTCAATACATTGGCCAGGGGCAACAGTGTCATTACCGTTAAGCCGAAGCTGTGGAACTGCGGCAGCACGCTGAGCAAGCCACTGATGGTTTCGAGCCTGGCATGCTCGACGCAAGCATTCACATTGGCGCGCAGATTACCATGCGTGAGCATCACGCCCTTGGGCTTGCCGCTCGTACCCGAGGTGTACAACATCACCGCTACATCACTCGAACGCGCACACGGCGGAATACGGAACGGCGGTACCCCCTTGAACTTCATTTCGTCGAGTTTCAGCAGTGTGACGTTTTTTGGTTCGCTGCCCAGAAACTCCAGCATGGGCCCAGCCGTGATCACCACGTCCAGATCGGCATCGGCGATGATGTAATCGCGCTCACTTTCTGACAGCAGAAAGTTGATCGGTACCGCCTGACGCTTGAGTAGCCAGATTGCCAGCAACGCCATCGGTACCGCACCACTCGTCGGCAGCAAAATGCCGATACGCGGGCGATCGGTCATCTGCTCCAGTCGTTCAGCTAGGTACATCGCCCCGCCAAGCAAGTCGATGTAACGCCATTGACGCTGATCATCGACGATGATCGGGCGGGTGGGATGACGCAGGGCTTTGCGTACGATGGGCCAAAGCATATCTGCCATGAGGTTCTCACCAACTTACCTGCGGTTCTGACGTAGAATAGCTTGCCCTAAAGAAGGTGGCCACTAATTCATGAGCATTTCAAATTGCATGTTGTTTCGCCTGGGTTGCCTGCTGCTGAGTGGTGCGGCCATTTTTGCCGGTGGCTGCGATGAAGCGGCCAAGCGTTCGTTGAGTGCCGTAACTCAACATTACAACGCGGGTGGCTATCGCCAGGCATTAGTCGAAGCAGGGGCAATAGCCGCCGGAGTCGACGGCACCGCCTATGACCAGGCACGCTACCTCGCCGGCCTGAGCGCCTATCGCCTTGGACGTGATGATGAGGCGATGCGTTACCTGCGGCCGCTGACCAAGCACACCGATGCAAAAATCGCCGGTTCGGCCAACGCAACCGTCGGACTGATTCACGCGGCTTACCATCGCGATCAACAGGCCCTGCTCGCGTTCAACGAAGCGATCAAACGACTACGAGGAGCTGATGCGGGCAAGGCCCATTATCACCTGGCTCTCAGTCAGCAAAAACTTGGACTGTGGCGATCATCACGTGCACACCTGGATATGGCCCTGCAAGCCACGACCGACCCCGCCTTGCGTAAGGTGATTCGTCAACGCCAGTCCGCTAACGCTTTCACGCTGCAACTCGGCGCGTATGGCCAACGAAAAAATGCTGACGATCGCGCCCGTGAGATGCGGGCAAACGCCAATCGCGTCGGCGCAGGCACACCTTCGGTGGTGCCGACCATCTCGCATCGTCGCCGCTTGTACCTGGTGCAGACCGGCCGCTTCCGCACACACGCAGAAGCACGCAAAGCCCTGGCGCAGTTGCGCACACCTGATGTGTGGGTTGTGACAAGGTAACGGAAGCTCGGAGGGCGGAACCCGGAACTGACCGCGTTGCGGACAACGCGGCTGTGATTGTTGCGATGAAGGCACGTGCACCATCACACTCTGCGCTCGCAGTTCCGAGTTCCAAATTAAAAAGGCCCCCTCTTCTGGGGGCCGTGAATACAGATTTAATTGTTCAAACACACGAGGTGTTGGTGCATCGCTTCAGGCGCGACGACGACGAATCAAGGCCAGGCCGCCCATACCCAGCAGCACCATGGTGGCCGGCTCGGGGATATCAGTATAGACTACGCGGGCAAAGATTTCTCCATCTGGCGTATTGCCTTCGAAGAAGCCATTGCTACCGACGAAAGTGGCCGAGGTCAGGTATGTGGTATTGACGGTGATATCAAAAGTAGTATCTGCCGGTCCAGTGGATATGTAAGCACTCCAGACGCTACTGTCAATGTTGCCGCTGTCACCGGCGGTGATAGTGCCAGGCGTCCAGTTGGCGTAATCCGCACCGCCATCAGCATCAAACTGCCCGACGATGTCGCCGATGTTACCTGCGAGATTGAACGCCTGCGCTTCGTTGATCGCCAAGTCACCAGTATTGATCGTGTCGAAACCAACCTTCAGCAATGGAACGGTGACAACGAAGCTGTTGGCGGTGTTGATCACACGGCCGGTGCCTTCCTGGCCGGTTGCCTCATCATTGTCGAGTTGCACATTCGAGTTGAACAGGCGGAGTTCGACTTCAACAAACACATTAGTAAGGGTGAGACCGTTAGTGTACTTCGGCAGCGTGAGGGTGACATCGGTATCGTTAGGTAACGTGTCGGTGTCACTACCGCCAGTGATAGCAGCTGAGGCCATCGTCCCCATCAGGCCAACTAAGGCAATTGCGAGCATCTTCTTCATCTTGAGAATCTCCAGAACCAGTGTTTGTCCGTCTTTCATCCGTGAAGTCTGTCGTCTGAGCGTCTTTGAAGTACACAACAAGCTACTCTCGGCTCGCTCGGCCTCCAGGTACGCCCTGGAGCGACCTACAGGATGTTCTACAGTCTTAGGCGAAATCTCTCCGGTGGAAGTGTGAACTTCCCAGGCTCTGCTCTCTCGCCACAACTGCATCTCTCTGGACCGGACATCACCCGGTTCTCTTTCCCAATCGGTAAGCACCACCGATGACGTGGCTCCCCTGTTGTCCACAAACGCAGCACGGAGTGCGTCCGATGCACAAAGAGTATCACGTCAAAAGCGCTAGTCAAACTTTATGTACGTTTAAATACCGTGAGTGATATCGAATCACAAATTCCAACAATTCATTCTTTCCACGCCCATCAATCATTCGGATGTGTCCCCACAACGCCCAGTTTTGTCCGCAAAAAACAGCTCACATGAATTCCCACGACTTGTACTACCCTTGCCGCGCCAGGCTCGATAACATGGCACACCGCTAACTGCAGGCAACAGCTAGGGGTTAACCATCACTCGCCTCAGGTTTCACTATTTTAACATCTACCGACACAGGGATACGGATCATGACCGAGCAAACACGTACCGAAGCCGACTCCATGGGCCCCATGCAAGTGCCCGCTGATGCGCTCTACGGCGCGAGCACTGCCCGTGCGGTCGACAACTTTCCCATCGCCCATCGCCCGGTGCCCGCTCAGGTCATCCATGCGTTTGGTCACCTGAAAGCGGCATGCGCGAAGGCGAACGTCGAACTCGGCAAGTTGCCCCCGGAATTAGGCGAGGCGATTATCGCCGCATCCAACGAAGTTGCTTTCGGGGATCACGATGGCCACTTTCCCGTGGATGTGTATCAGACCGGCAGCGGCACCAGCACCAACATGAACGCCAACGAAGTAATCGCTTCACTGGCGAATGAAAAACTCGGGCACGGCCGCACGGTCAAAGCGGAAAACGGTGTTCATCCCAACGATCACGTGAACATGGGCCAATCTTCCAACGACACCTTCCCCACGGCCATGCACATTGCCGCTGCGGTAACGTTGCACAGCGAACTCATCCCCGCACTGCAGCGACTGCACCTCGCGCTAGACAATAAAGCCAAGCAGTGGGACCACATCGTGAAGATCGGCCGCACACACCTCATGGACGCCACCCCCATTCGCGTGGGCCAGGTGTTCAGCGGATACGCCGCCCAGGCGATGTGGGCCGTGGATCGCGCCGGTTGGGCGCAAAAGGAAATGCTGGTGAACCTACCGATCGGCGGCACGGCGGTGGGCACAGGCATCAACACACATCCGGAATTTGCCGGTAAGGTGTGCCACGCATTGAGCGAACAACTGAAACTCGAATTCTGTGAAGCGGTCAACCACCCTGCGGCACAAGCGGGCAAAGATTCATTCGTCGGCGCACATGGTCACATGAAAACCATCGCCACCGCCCTGTCGAAAATCGCCAACGACATTCGCCACCTCGGCTCCGGTCCGCGCTGCAGCATCGGGGAACTGAACCTGCCTGCCACCCAGCCCGGCAGCAGCATCATGCCCGGCAAGGTGAACCCGGTGATTTGCGAATCGGTCATGCAAGTGGTTTGCCGCGTGATCGGCAACGATGCGGTCGTCACCAGTGCGGCCCTGGGTGGCATCGGGTCGCTGTTCGAACTGAACGTGGCCATGCCGGTAATGATCGACGCGTTCATCGAAAGCGCCACGTTGCTGGCCAACGTATCGAACGTGATGGATGATAAACTCCTGACCGGCTTGGAAGTGAACGAACAGCGCTGTGCCGAACTGATCGACCAATCGCTGATGATGGTCACTTCGCTCGCCCCCGAAATCGGCTACGACACCGCCGCCAAACTCGCCAAACAGGCACTGGAAGAAGGTAAAACCATCCGCCAACTTTGCATGGATCAGGCGATCCTGCCAACCGACAAGCTGAATGAATTGCTTGATCCGATGGGGATGACCAAGCCGAGTTGATGAAGCCGCTCGCAGCTTCGCGCGAAGCCACAAGTGGTCATTCTTCCAACTCCACATCCGGAATCCGCGCAAAACTGATGCGCATGGGCGCTGAATCCAGTGCTTCAGCCATGCTGCCGAAGTAGACGCTCTGGTTGCCGAAACGGCGCTCGATGCGGTCCATGGTTTGCGCCAGTCGCAAACGTGTCTGGTCGGCTTCGAACAACGGCGGCGAGGCGCTGGTCGGCGGAACCAGTTTTGTCAGCGTCATCGAAACATGCTTGGGCATGTGGTGCGCCGGGCAGGTGGGCCAGAGCTTGGCGAATTCTTCCAGAAAAGTTTGCGTATCTTGGCAGAGATGAAACCCCGCACGCCGCACCCAGCGTGTTCGGTCTTCCATCTTCACGTTCAGCCACATTTCCTGCGCCCAGTAATCCATGTTGCGCAATCGCCGGGCGGCCTTATGAATCAAACGCACCATCACCGCGCGAGCACCATCGGGGTTGCGGTATTTCGGGGCCAATACGTGCGAATGCCCCACCGTGCATCGCTGCGTTTTCGGTTCGGGCAGATCGTAACCGCGCAACCAGTGCCACCAGATACGCCCGACCACGCTCTGCCAGATACCCGCCATCTGCTCCATCGTCAGGTTGCATAACTGCTCCACCGTGTTGACCCCCTTCGCGCGTAAGCGCACCTCCATGCGGCGACCGATGCCTGGCAGGTCGCCCAGTTCCAGGCCGTACAACGCGTCGGGCAGTTGATGTTGTTCAATGGCCACCAACCCGTTGGGCTTTTCAATTTCCGTGGCGACCTTCGCCAGAAAATGATTGGGCGCCAGGCCGACTGAACACCGCACATACAGCCCGATCTGATCACGCATGCGCTGCTTGAAACGTTTCGCGATCGTCATGGCATTGTCACGTTCACACTCGGTACCGATCAGACGACAGGCTGCTTCATCGATCGAGCACACCGTATGCACCGGGGCACAGCTTTCGAGTACTTCGATGATGCGATTGTGTACCTTCACGTATTCCGACGGACGAGCCACCGTCAGTTGAATGCCCGGACACAGACGCATTGCTTCATGCACCGCGGTACCGGTCCGAACGCCAAACTTGCGCGCTTCGTAACTGCACGCGATGCAGCAGGTCGTTCCCGCCATCACCGGTACCACGCCCACGGGCTTACCGCGAAGCTCGGGCTGCAGTTGCTGCTCCACCGAAGCGAAGAACGCATTCATATCCGCAAACAGATAGCGCAACGATCCCATGATGCCCTCCGACCAATCTCGAACGGAACCTAAGCACCACCGGGGAGGGAAGCTCGAAATTCGAAGTTCGAAATCAGAATCATGACGCCATGCCGAAACGCCCCATGCATGCAGCGGCATGTATGTGTACCTTCGCCATTCGAACTTCCCCTAACCAAACATCCTAACAAATACCGTACAATCTAAGTCGGCGATAATCAAGAGGCCATGCGAAAAATCTGTTCCGACCTGAATCATGAAGGGCGCAAAGACACCAAAAGGCACGAAGAACAAAACCGGGCAAGAATCACAAACCCCAATTAAGAAATCGCCTTCGCGCCTTAGCGCCCTTCGTGATTTTCCACTCCAAACAAACGACGCACTCCGAAACGTCACCGGCTGATTTTCAATCGAGTCCTGAGCGTTCTAAACTGTGAGGATGAGTGATTCACCCAACCAACTCGCATCGGTGCCGAACGAACGTGGTTACTTTGGCGCGTACGGTGGCGTATTCGTGCCGGAAACGTTGATCGCTGCGCTTGATCAATTGACCGACGAGTACAAACGCACCAAGGCCGACCCGGCGTTTAAAGTGGAACTGGCCGAACTGCAGCGTGATTACATCGGTCGCCCCGTGCCCCTGCAGTATGCCAAGCGACTGACCGAACACGTCCGCGCAAACACCACCGACGGCAAAGGTGCACAAGTCTGGCTCAAGCGTGAAGACCTCGCTCATTCCGGCGCGCACAAGATCAACAACACGATCGGCCAGGCCCTGCTCGCCAAACGTATGGGCAAGCCGCGCATCATCGCTGAAACCGGGGCCGGCCAGCACGGTGTGGGCACCGCCACCGCCTGCGCGTTGCTGGGCCTGGACTGCGAAGTCTACATGGGCACCGAAGACATGCGCCGCCAACGACCGAACGTCGTTCGCATGGAACTGCTCGGCGCGAAAGTGCGCGGCGTGGAAAGCGGTGACCGCACCCTCAAAGACGCCCTCAACGAAGCCATGCGCGACT
>JANQFT010000649.1 GCA_028277685.1 Phycisphaeraceae bacterium | reverse complement strand
TGGTCGATGGCGATGTCGACACGCGCATGGCCCTGGCGCGATGGTGCCAGCAGAATCAGATGCCCAACCAGGCCGCGGACCTCTACTGGGAAGTGCTCGACCTCAATCCCGCGCACGAGCAAGCTTACAAACGCCTGGTGAAAATCCGTGATACCACCCGTCTGCCTGACGACGAACAGCGACAGGCGAAACTCATCAAAGCATATGGCGATGGGTTTGACCTGTATGTGTCGCCGCATTTCCTGATCTTTTACCAGGCGGAAAAACAGTGGATGCTCAATCGAGCGGCCCTGTTGGAGAAAGCGCACGATACGTATTTCAACACGTTTCGGCGTTACGACTACCGGGTCTTGCCGTTGCGTCAGCGGTTGGTGTGTGTGCTGTTTGCCGATCACGATTCGTATGCCGCGTTCGCTCTGGAACGGGATGGCATCAAGGTTGGTTGGATGACCGGTTACTACTCGCGGCGTACGAACGACATTCAGTTTTATGATGATCGCAGTGCACCGCACTTCAAGCCGGTGGTCGACCGCATGCGTCAGTTGGAGAACATGAATGCGCAGTTGCGAGAGCGAATCACTGACGCACGCCGCGCGCGAAATCACGCGGTGGTATTGCACCTGCAACGTCAACAGAAACAACTGTTGCGCGAGTTGACCTTCTACCGCAATCGACACGAAGCCATTGCCAAGATTGGCGATGCGGCAAAAACTGTTCACGAAGCCATTCATCAACTGGCGTTCAACAGTGGTCTACACGTGCAGGACCGCGCGTATCCTTTCTGGTTGGTGGAGGGGTTAGCGACCAACTTTGAAACCGACAACCCCGCCAAACCATTCGGCCCGTTGCGTAAGCATGAACTACGCCCCAAGCAGGCGCGACAACTATTCGAACAGGGCGCGATCATCCCGCTGGAGGATTTTCTCACGGTTCAGCGTGCGCCGGCCGATCCGCAGGCAGCCCATGTCGTGTATGCTCAGGCGTTCGCGCTGTTCAGGTTCCTGTTTCGCTATGAGAACGAGAAGCTGCGCCAATACATGAAATTGACCAATGAGGCTGAGCCGGGGCCGCGTGACCCGCAGCAGTTCAGGCAGGAATTCATCGCCGCCCTCGGTCCTTTGGCGCCGCTGGAAAAACGCTTTCACGATTATGTCCGCAAACTTGATTGACGGTGAGGTTCACGATTCGCGCCTGCGAAAAGACCAAGTCACATGACAGAAACACCAACGCAAATTGAAGACGCATCGTCAGGTGCAGGACTGCTGACCGATCCCAGATTGACCGGGGTACGTCTGACGGTGCATTGCTATCTTCGGTTTGCCGTGGCGGTGGCGATCGCGCTGGGGGCGGTGTTTGCCAGCAATGTGGTGGGAATCGATGCCCTGGACGTGAAGTGGTTGTCAGCGGTCGCGTTGGTGATTGCGTTGTACAACATCGCGGTGATGGTTGTGATTGCTCCGTTTCGCAGACGCGACAAAGCCGAGGGCGCACATCGTTTATTGATTACCGTTTGGCATGCCACGGTGACGGCTGACTATCTCGCGCTGGCGGTGTTGATCTATCTGGTCGGCGGTGCTCGGTCGCCGTTTCTTGCGTTCTTCCTGCTGCACTTGGTACTCAGCGCGATCATGCTGTCACGACGTGCCGCTTACGTGCACAGCGCGATTGCCTACCTGATTCTCTGTGCACTGGTTGGCATGGAGTGGATGAACCTGCTCACCCCGGAACTGCCCGTGGGTGCGGTGATCACTGCCGACCCACTCGACGGACGATATGCCCTGACCATTCTCGTGGTCTACGGCGTGCTGTTTGTCGTAACGTCATTCCTGCTGACCAGCCTGGCATCTCTTGTGCGCAGCGGTGAACAGCGGCTTAGTGATGCCAACACGGAACTGCAACGTCTCAACCAATACCGCCGCGATTTCCTGCATGTGGCGTTGCATAACCTAAAGTCTCCGGTCGGCGCGGTCATCACCATGCTGAAAACCATGCGGGGTGAATACGGTGGCCCCGTCACTGAGCAGCAGCGTGAATGGCTGGATCGATGCGTTGGCCGCCTCGAAGGCTCCACCGACTTCCTGCGCGACCTGCAAACACTCGCCGCGATTGAATCCGGCAATTTGGCCAAGCGCATGGAAGCAATCGACCTGAAACCCATGTTGCAGGAAATGGTCGAGGAGAATCGCGACCTGGCGGAACAACGCGAACATCAAATGACCGTCGATGTACCGGATGACCTGCCCGCGGTGCAGGGGATTGATCGGCTCATTCGTGAAGCGATCGTGAACTTCATCACCAACGCCATCAAATACACGCCAGTCGGCGGACGCATCGTGGTGCGTGCGGTGGCGACGGTTTCTGCGGTGACGGTGGAAGTGGAAGACAACGGCATCGGCATCAGCGCGGAAAATCAGGGCCGCCTGTTCCAGGATTTCGTGCGGATCGAGCGGCCTGATTCCGCGGTGGCCGATGCGCCGGGCACGGGGCTTGGGTTGTCCATCGTCAAGCGGATTATTGAAGCGCACGATGGCAGCGTGGCGGTGCGCAGCGCCATCGATGAAGGATCGACTTTCCTGGTCACCTTGCCCCGAGCCTGACAACACCCCTCAAAGAACGGATACGAATTTTACTGTGCGCCATTCGTCGCAATGGGTACACTGTCGCAGTCCGGCACGACAGGGAAAGGCGCATTGCCGCCACATGAAGAGGGTTTGAACCATGGCAGAGCGAAGTCGACTGTCCACGGTGTGCGGTCTTGCATTGGTGTTGTTGGTATGTGCCAGCAGTGCGATCGCAGGGACGCGTCGCGATGATGTTGCGGATGATGCATTCACCGGTTTAGCGGCGTTGAGCGCGTTCGATGCGGTCGGATTTGTTTCGGGCAACACCCCGGAGTTTGCCTACACCGCATCCGGCACGTTGATTTCCGATCAGTGGGTGCTCACCGCGGGACACGTGGTCGACGCCGCAACCAACCTGACCTTCACCATCGGCGGCAGCAACTACACCGCCGACCTGTGGGGCGCGCATCCCAACTGGGATGGCAACCTGCTGGCTGGTTACGACCTCGGGCTGTTCCGATTGGATGCCCCCGTAAACAACGTCGCCCCAGCTACCCGATACAGTGCGGGAGAAGAAGCATTCAGTCAGATGACCACCGTGGGTTTTGGCCTGACCGGCACCGGCATCAGCGGCGCGACCACTTTCGACGGCACCAAGCGCGCCGGTACCAACAACATCGGTTTACTGTTGAGCGATCGCGTGATGCTGGCAGACTTTGATGATCCCGCCCTTAAGCCGGGCTTGTTGGAGAGCCTCTTGCCGCATATGGCGGAAACGGATCTGGAATACTTGGCTGCCCCCGGCGATAGTGGCGGTGGTATGTTCATCGACAACAACGGCACATGGGAGCTGGCCGGGGTCAACTCGTTTATCGCGGGGCTGGATGGAAACCCCGATTCCAACTACGGCGACTGGCAGGGCGGCGTGCGCGTCGGTCATTTCAACGATTGGATCGATGAGGTGCTCGATGGTTCGATAACCCTGACCGCTGGTGGTGCGACAGGCACCGGTTACGTGGTGAACGGGGCGATGCACGCGGCTTCAGATGAGATTCCCGAACCAACCGCATTGGTGTTACTGGTTGCGGGAAGCATGGCGATTTCCCGTCGCCGCCGGTAAACTGATTGCATGAGCGTGCGTAGCTCAATTGGATAGAGCACCTGACTTCGGATCAGGATGTTGGGGGTTCGAGTCCTCCCGCGCGTATTCACACTCTGCCTGTGCATTCAACCGGTTAAAATTCCATTGGCACAAGGTACGCTGCGGTCGTGTGGCATACCTCGTAGAATGGTACGTTCACCAGCCATACGGAGTGTGCCATGCGCATCGCACGGATTGAATACCAGAACGAACCACATCACGTGGCGATCGAGAACAACCAATGCCGCTTCATCGAAGGGGATATCTTTGATGAGTGGCAGACGACCGGCACGACCATCCCGTTGGATGATGTGACACTGCTTGCCCCTGTTCAACCGCCGCAGATCATCGGCATTGGCCTGAACTACCGAGAACATGCTGCTGAAACCGGTGACACCGTGCCCAATGCGCCGGTGGTGTTCCTCAAAGCCAACAGCACGTTGAATCATCCCGGACGTGCGATCGAACTGCCCATGATCGCCCCGGATGAAGTGGATTACGAAGCGGAACTGGCCATCGTCATCGGTCGCCGTGCGCGGCACGTCAGCGAAACCGAAGCCTTGCGCTACGTACTGGGTTACACGTGCAGCAACGATGTGAGCGCCCGCGATTGTCAGCTTCGTATCGATCGTCAGTGGGCACGCGGCAAGAGCTTCGATACGTTTGCCCCGATTGGCCCATGGATTGAAACGGAACTCGATCCGGACCATCTGGCCATCGAATTGCTGCTCAACGGCAAAACGATGCAGCAGTCGAATACATCCGACATGATCTTCAGTTGCGCCAACCTGGTGCATCGCCTGTCGCAATGCATGACGCTTCAGCCGGGCTGTGTGATTATGACCGGTACGCCCCCAGGCGTCGGTGAAGGCCGCAAACCCAAAACATACCTGCGCGAGAACGATGAAGTAACCGTGCGCATCGAGGGCATTGGCGACCTGACCAACCCCGTCCAGCGCGAGCGATTGTAAATGATCGCAGGGCAGCGTTACGCCACGCCCGTGCTCACCACGCGGTTGCGTCCCTGTTGCTTGGCTTGTGTGAGGCGTTGCATCGCCAGGTAGATCAGCATGTCTGCATCGCGGTGATCAACAGGACTGGCGGCCAACCCGATCGAGCAACTGAATTCCGTCACTTTCCCATCGCCCGTTTCCACCCGTACCTTGGACATGCTGCGACGAATGCGCTCAGCCAGTTCCACGGCCGTACCGCGCGAAGATTGTGGCGACAGAATCGCAAATTGATCCGCACTGTAGCGACACAACTGGTCGGTCGAACGTGAGCAATCCAGCAACACCTCCGCTGTGGCACGCAACACATCGTCCGCCCCACTATGGCCGAGTTGTTCGTTGATCTGGCGAAATCGATCGATATCCACCAGCATCAAAGTCCACGGCTCACCAGGACGATTCACCAGGCGATTGGCCATCAGTTCAAACTGCTGGTAGCTGGGCAACTGCGTGACGGGGTCGGTCAGCTTCAGGGCGGCAATGTGCTCGCGCATCTGTGCACTGTCGACACTGGTTGAGATGATCGGAGCCAACGCTTCCAACAGGTACAGGTGATGCGGGCTGATTCGTTCGCCACCTTTTCGGCCGATCCACACAATGCCCTGCAAGCGATTCTGTGAACCCAGCACGGTGGCAGCCATTGATTCAAGGCCGGCATTCTGAAACGCGCGCGACCACGGCGCATCCTGCGCCAGGTCGGGCCAGAAGCTGGTGGCATTGGCCTTTAGCACTTCAGGCATCAGGCGGGTCGCCACCGATTTTGCCATCGCCGCGCCAGTCGGCAGCAGCACACGGTCGGCACCGGGGTGCAATACCTGGCTGCATCGGGTGCCGGGGTTCAGGTCGCGTAGTGCCACCCCGGTAACCTCCACATCAAAGATGTCGTGCAACTCAGCCACCACCCGTTCCAGAAGATCAGACACACCCATCACA
>JANQFT010000638.1 GCA_028277685.1 Phycisphaeraceae bacterium | reverse complement strand
GGCGAATGTGGTCCAGTCGATGTTCAGGCTGATCATGCGGTTAAGGAGCGTGATCAGCCTGAACATCGACTGGACCACATTCGCCAAAAACGCTTGACGGGAAAGACAGTCGCTACAAATCAGTTCTGTTTGTTGGTCCAGGATTTGTCCGACTGCTTGGCTCGGACTTCCGCCCAGGTGTAGCCCTCGACGTGGCCATCGCCGTGCAGGTAGTTGGCTTTCTGACCGGGATGCCCCGCGAACGCATCGGGCCAGGGGAAGGTCCATGGATTGGCCGTCGCGCCGCCACCGACAGGTGGGATGTTGCCCCACTTGTACCCGTTGTTGGTGCTGGTCCATGCCGGGTCGAATTCAAAGATCGGGTGCATTTTGTTGCCGCCGACGATGTTGCACCGGGCATCGGCAAACCAGGCCACGGATGCCGTGAGGTAAGACGTTGACGGTCTGGAAGGATACTGTGGATCGTGTGCACCGCCGTTGGTGTTACGCCGGCCACCCATGAAGGTGTTGATCGAGTAGAGGAACGGGTAGCCGTCGGTTCTTCTGTTCCCCGGGGCGCCGAACCAGTAGTAGGCGGGAATTTGTTTGAGCGCGGTGGGGCAATGCATGCTGGTGCCGTTGAATGGTTCGCCGGCAATCTGCAACAGCGCGCGCATCTTCACCATCCAGGTGCTTGAGTGAGACGAAAGCTGTGTGTACCCGCGCCGTTGCCAGGCGGCACCGTTGGCATCGCCACCGGCATGGACGGTGATGCCCGCATTCTCAGAACCATACGTGTGGCCGGCCACGCCAATCTGCTTGAGGTTGGCCATGCACAACGTATTCCGCGCCACACGCTTGGCCTTCTCGAGGCTCGGCAGGAGTATTGCAATCAGCAGGGCGATGATGGCGATCACCACCAGCAGTTCGACCAGCGTGAACGCGCGACGATCCTTCGTGTTGTCCATCGACCAACTCCTGATGTGCACACCCGCGCCGTGTCGCCATGTGCCCCCCACATCCACGATGTGTTTTCCGAGACCAAAGCGATGGGATGCCGTCAGGCAAACCATCGCGGAATCACTACTGGTTGTATCGACCTGATTCAGGTCGCGTTTCACCTGTTGCGCAGCGGGCTGAAAGCTTGTTTCTGGCGATCAGCCGCGACGCCGTGCGATCATCAACCCCCCAAGACCCATCAACAACATGCTGGCCGGTTCGGGAATCTCGGTGACCGTGACGGAAAGATCGTCAATGCCGTGATGAGGCGTACTGGCACCACCGCCAGTTCCCTCAGCATCAATCATCAGCCACAGGGTGCTGGTGCCAGCCGTGAGACCGGGGAAGCTGGAAGAATTGCCGGTGTTCAGGGAGACCCAAGTTGCCAGTGAAGCACTGCCGGATTCAGTGGGGAACAGATCGCCGGTGCTGCCCGAAGCAAGCAAAGTCGCGCCAATGGTGTTGATATGGGGATCGCCTGCGGCATCGCTGGGGGCGGCCGTGGTGCTGCCACCGCCCCAAAGCT
>JANQFT010000122.1 GCA_028277685.1 Phycisphaeraceae bacterium | reverse complement strand
GGGACGGTGGCGGGCGACCAGATCGAGCGCGGCCTTGCCGTTTGACGCGGCGATGGCCTGAAAACCAGCGCGGCTGAGTGTGGTGCTCACGCTGTCGCGCATCATCTGTTTGTCATCGACGACGATTACTTTCATGGCCGATCATCTCCACTGAGCATTGCCGTGCCGTTTTCTTTTGCCGTAACGACGGGCGATGGTGTTTGCTGTTCAGGCACACAAGGCATGGTGATGGTGAACACCGCACCGAGATCGCAGTGAACACCGATGGTGCCACCGTGAGCATCGATGATGCGGTGCACGATGGCCAAACCCAACCCCGTACCGGTATGACGCGTGGTAAAGAATGGATTGAAGATGCGATCGATCGATTCAGCGCTGATGCCAGGTCCCGTATCACGCACGACCAGACTAATCGCATCGCCCTCTGCAGTTGCCGTAAGCGATAGCGTGCCAGCTTCACCCATGGCCTCGATGCCGTTGCGCATCACATTCACCAGGCATTGATGAAGTAATTCGCTGTCGCATCGCACTCCCAATTCATTTGGGCAATCGATGATGATCTTGATTTCTGTCTGTTCGATCATCGGCCGCAGAGCTTCAACGGCGCGGTCGAACAGTTGATCGACATAACATACAATCGGGCGCAGCTTCACTTCGCGGCTGAACGAAAGTACATCATTCACAATGCCATCCAACCCGCGCACAGCCGCGGCGATTTTCGTGGCCACATCATGCTGCAGCGGCATGTGGGCCAGGTCTTCACTGAGCATGTTGGCGTAGAGTTGAATCGACGCGAGGGGATTGCGAATTTCATGCGCGATGCCGGCCGCCATCTCACCCAGCGCCGCCAATCGACGCGAGCGCTGGAGGGCGGCATTCGCGCTGGCCAATTCTTTTTGCAGTCGCGCCACTTCGCTGTTCAACTGTTCGTGCGCTTCCTCCATGCGCGTGGTCACATCGTTGTACGCACGCACAATCTCGACCAGTTCCTCCATGCGACGGGTGTTGTCAGTCGCGGAAGCGTCGGGTGAAGCGGAAACAGCTTGATGGTCTGCCAAAGTCATCGCGTTCATCCCCGGCGATCCGTATAACGACTGACAGCCTTCCCAGTGGGCTGGGCGTACGCACGATTCACCGACGCCCCCTGCCGCATGCGCTGCACGCTGCCCGCCACTTCCGTGCGGCGTGCAGCCAGTGTCGCGCGATCGCGCTCATCCTGGCTCATGATCTGTTCAAGTAAGGTTTGAACCTGTTTGACCAGTCCGCCCACACGGTCTCTGGAGTCGCCATCCAATTCCGCCCAATACTCCGACCAGTTTGTGCGGTACGGTTCGAGACGGCTGCTCACCTGCGTTAACTGATCGATCAACTGCTGCCGGCGCGACATCAGCGCAAGCAACGGATCCGGGTCGCCGGTTGAAACCAACTGGGCCTGCTGATCACTCAAACCATGCAACTGTTCGTACAGGTCGCGCTGCTGATCGAGAATGTCGATCAATTGCTGCGTCCATTCAGGTTGATTTGCCACGGTCATCCTTGACCTCGCATGCAGAAGACTCCGCCTCTGCGTATGGCGATCCATGCTCGACGACACGGATCGGTGTGTTACGGCGCTGCCGCCGCGGTGCTGCCACTTAACTCCAACTGGCTGGTCCAATCCAGCCAACGCTGCCAGTGCTCGCGCGACATCGGCAAGTCCGGATCAGTAAACGCTTCATCGGGAATTCGTTTTAAGTACCACTTGGCCTGGTTGTTGGCTGATCGCGCCTCATCGAGCTTGCCAAGCTCTGCCCAGCAATTCACGATCTGAATCCACGCCACCAACACGGCGGGGTCTTTCTCGTAGCGTTGTACCGCTTTCTGATACAGCGTGATCGCCCCGGTTGGCCCTTCAAAGTGCCGCAGATCGTAAGCGCAATCAGCGCGGTAGAAATACGCATTACGAAGATACAGTTTTGACAGGTCACTTAGCCTTTCTTCCGGCTGCTCACTCAGAGCGACAACGACCTGGTCAAAGCGCTTTCTGGCTTCGTCCAGTCGGCGGGCACGCTCTGCATTAAGTTCAGCCTTACGTGAAGGCGGCGGCGCCTTTTCCAATTCCTGCTCGATCTGCTCAACCGACTTGCGATAAGCATCCGCCAACTGAAAGAGCAACTCGGTGATGTTCTCGTCATCGCTGTAACGCTTCGCCGCTTCATCCAGTCGCGCGATGGCGCGATCGTAATCTCCCGCATCACCCCGACGGTAGTACAGTCGCCCCAATTCAATCAACGCATCGCGGTATTCCGTACTTTCAGGACGTAGCGCTTCGTGATCACTCACCACCGTCGTCAGCAAATGCTCTGCTTTCGACCAATAGTCTGCACCCTTCGCCAGATAGCACTGCGCGAGCGGCACCAGACTGTCGTACGCCTCGGGCGACTTGGGGTGCTGCGTCACCAGCTCTTCCAACCGATCGATGGCCGTATCAAACTGACCACTGGCCTGATAGGCCCGCCCCAATCGGTAGATCACCTGCAGACGATGCGGGTCATCCTGCGACCGCTCGGCGAGAAACTGCGCCAAAGTATCGATCGCCTTCTTGTGAAGCCCCGCCTCGTCGTATCCCGCGCCCGCACGCCAGAGACTTTCACCGTACGCATCGTTGTCCACCGCAGAAACCGCGACCGCGTGCGCAGCATAGTAGTCTGCCGCACGCTCGAAATGCTCACTCGCCTTGCCACGCGACTGCGGGTCAACTTCACGCCACGCCTTTGCATCAATCATCGGATCATCAGCCACACCAAGCGCCTGACGGGCAATCCGCTCATGCGTGGTCGCCAAACGCAACAACAACGGGGCTGGCGGCTGACCTCCGTGCAACTTCTCTTCCAACTCAAGCATCTTCAAAGCAAACTGGTAATCGCCCTGCGCGTATCACCACTCGCGCTGACTGGTCAAACTTTCCGACAGGTACGCGATGTCACCTCGCACCGTATTCGCCGGCGCCTCATGGATGAGCTGCACAGCCTGGGCGTAATCTTCCAGTGATTCCGCCAGCGCTCCCATGCGTGCTTCACATTCGGCCTTGCCCACCATGGCCTGCAGATGCCATCGCGTGGCTGGGAAGCGATGAGCAGCATCATCAAAATATTCCAGTGCTCCCACGACATTGTTTTCCGCCAACCGAATACGCCCCAGCCCAACCAGTGCCGCTCCATTCAGCGGATCATTTTTCCCCAGATGTTCGAAAATGCGCATCAGCCAGCGTTCTGCTTTCGCCAGCTCCCCCGCCGCCACATTCGCCTGCCCAAGCAACACCATCAGCGAACCCAAATCCTGCTCGCCATCAAGATGCAATCGCCCATACAGCGGCAGGAGAAAATCAATCATCGACAGCGGCCTGTCGTCGGCCAGCATACGCTCAGCCACCTGCGCCGCCGCCCAGATTTCATGCGATCGCCCCAGCTTCTCATCCGCAAGGAACGCATCCAGCAAGTCCATCGCCTGTGATTGCCGCGCCGGATCGATCTGCAGACGCTCAATGACCGTACGCATCAACCGATGCCGATCTGCCGCGTTATCAAATTCAAAGGTGTCGATGGAGGCCAGCGCACCATCCAACCGACCCAATAACAACAGCGTTTCGACATAACGAACACGACGCCCCGGCGTCAGCGTACGCCCAGTCTCGCGAGCAAGGTTGTACTGCTCGACCACACTCGGAGCCTGAAGCAACGGCTCGTGCCCACCACCAACCTGCCCCTTCAGATAAGCCGCATCACCACGCAGCACGTGATACGCCCCCACCAGATCTTTTGCGGCAAGCTCCTCCTTGTGCTGCTGCAGAAGGTTCAACTCGTCCGCAGCCTCTTTATGACGCCCCGCCTGAAGCAACGCACGCGCCTCATCCAGGCGCTTGCCCGCATCAAATGGCTCACTGGAGGGCATCGCCAACACCCAACCCAGTAACAGCATGATCAGACTGGCCAGAAAGACCGGCACCTGCCAGTTCTGCCCCAGCGCTTTCATCGGATTGTTCGATGCATCGGGATCGGTCACGTCAGCGCATCCTTTCGCTGAACCGCTCGAGTTCATGATCAGCCAGTTGCGTCCAGCACATGACGAATCTCGTGCATCCGCTTGCTGCTCTTCAGCTCCGCGATTTGCTGCAAGCGATGAAATACGGATTCGTCGTACAAACGATGCCCGCCAGGCGTCCACTCCGCTTCAACAATAAGACCCATCGTGGTGTAATTGTGAATGGTCTGGCGACTTAAGCCCGTGTGCCGAACCAGTTCGCCAATCCGATAAAGCTTGGGCGGAACAACTGACTTCTCCAACACATGACTAACCATTTTCACGAACCCCTCAATCGTGCCGCTTGTCACCCGCGACACACAACTCAACGAAGCCACCGCTACCCCAGCACAATTCACCAACGATTCGAAACTCAACGCCGCCATCCTTCGGACCAGACTGCACCGATCGCGCCGCCGCGCGATGCCACCGCCCCCTGACAGAAAGTTGCCTCCGAAAGATGACCGCTGCCAAGCTCACTTGAGTGGGCAGTCATGACCCACATTACTTGACGTTTTACAAAACGTAAAATAATGGATGTAGACGTAACGTCAAGGCATTTTCAGGCAGTTTTTCCCAACTTTTTCTGAGGTTTACTCACAACGTTAATCGCACAAATCGTGTCAATTCAGTCCGAATAACGAGAGCGTGTGGGTGCGTCAGCCACACCCCCCAGATGTGGTGGCCGAACGGTGGTCGGCCAACTCACCCTCCATCGAGGCAAGCGCCGCATCTTGTGCGTAATCCGTGTGAATATCTGCGCGCGACCGCCTGCACCCGTGCCACGCTTGCCGGGGTATCACCGCATGACCCCGAAAGACCGACCGGTGTTCTTGCAGCCCCCTCACCACTTACTGCAGACGAACAAGCGGTGACACCCGGCACCACGAAACAAATCGCGCTCTGCGTTCGTCACAATCTCTGCGGTAAATCTCCTTCCACCACTGTCCGGCTGGCAACACTCTGAGATGTGCGTAAGATGACGCCCTGTTGTTTTCTCAAAGGACGATCCGCATGACACGCATCAACGACAACTACCTCAAGCTCCAGGCGGGCTACCTGTTCCCGGAAATCGCGCGGCGCGTCAAAGCGTTCGCCGCCGACAACCCAGAGGCCCAGATCATCAAACTCGGCATCGGCGACGTCACCGAGCCCTTGCCCGCCGCCTGCACCGAAGCGATGCGCGCGGCCGTCGATGAGTTATCACGTCGCGAAACCTTCCGGGGATACATGGACGACAGTCAGGGCCACGAGTGGTTGCGTGAAGCGATCGCCACGAATGATTTCCAATCGCGCGGCTGCGACATCGCCGCCGATGAAATCTTCGTCTCCGATGGCAGCAAGTGTGATAGCGCCAACATCCTCGACATCCTTGGCTCGGACATCCGCATCGCTGTGACCGATCCGGTGTATCCGGTGTACGTCGACACCAACGTCATGGCCGGCCACACCGACGCCGCCAACGACCGCGGCGAATACGGCGGCATCCTCTACCTGCCCGCCACGGCCGAAAACAACTTCACCCCCCCACTACCCACCGAGCCGGTCGATGTGGTGTACCTCTGCTACCCCAACAACCCCACCGGCACGGTGGCCACGAAAGAAACCCTCGCCGGCTGGGTCGACTGGGCGAAGGCGAACGATGCCCTCATCCTCTTCGACGCAGCCTACGAAGCGTTCATCACCACGCCCGGCATTCCCCACTCGATCTACGAAATCGACGGAGCACGCGACTGCGCCATCGAGTTCCGCAGCTTCAGCAAGAACGCCGGCTTCACGGGCGTACGATGCGCTCTCACCGTGGTGCCAAAGTCACTCACCGGCAAGAGCGCAGGTGGCGAAGACATCCCCCTGCACGGCCTGTGGTCTCGCCGGTGAGTGACTTTGGCACCACGGTGAGAGCGCATCGTACGCCCGTGAAGCCGGCGTTCTTGCTGAAGCTGCGGAACTCGATGGCGCAGTCG
>JANQFT010000632.1 GCA_028277685.1 Phycisphaeraceae bacterium | reverse complement strand
TTTGCGCTTTGAACCTCGAACTCATCTTCCGCCATGATTGCTTCGGCCAACGCCACGTAATCACGTGCGCCGTTACACCATGGTTCGTACTGGAAGATGGTTTGTCCGAAGCTGGGACACTCGGCCAGTTTGATGTTACGTCGCACTGGCGGCTGATAGAGCTTTGCGTTCGACCAGGGCATTTTCAGCGGGCGCGAGGCTTCGAAGAATTTTTCCAGGTCAGCTACCACTTCCGTAGCCAGCGTGGTCTGTCGATCGTGCATACACAGCACCACACCGGCCACACGCAGGTTGGCGTTGATGTTCTGCCGCACGAGCTGCACCGTTTCCAGCAGTTTGCTCAAACCCTGCAGGGCAAGGAAGTGCGCCTGCATGGGTACGATGACTTCGTCGGCCAGGGCCAGCGCGTTCATGGTCAGCAGGCCCAGGCTCGGCGGGCAGTCGATGATCACGTATTGGTAGTTGGTCACCACATCAGCCAACCGCGTGCGCAACACCTGCTGCGGGTTGGCCACCTGCACCAGTTCCGCTTCCGCCCCGGCCAGGTTCACTTCTGCAGGGATCACGGTCAGCTGTTCGCTCACCTGACGAAGCAGCGGCTTGACCGACTGGTCCGGTTCGATCAGCAAATCATAAACGGTGGCGTCGAGTTCATTCGGATCGATGCCGACGTGCAGGGAAAGATGGGCCTGCGGATCGAGATCGATCATCAACACCGACGCCCCCGCCTCGGCCAGCGCAGCGCCAAGGTTCACGGCCGTGGTCGTCTTACCCACGCCACCTTTCTGATTCATCATGGCCAAGATACGCGGCTTGGCGCGATCGCCTTCCATGCCCTTCTCCAGCAGAAAATGCTTACCAGAAGGAAGTATACCAGAGGGAAGGATGATCCGGCGAGCACATGCTAATGCGTATGCCCGCGATGCCTGCCGCCGTGCGGGTCGAGGCCCTGCTTGCGCAGGATTCTGAACGCCTGGTCATCTGTTTCGAACGAAACATGCCCATCGCCCCAGAGAATGTTCATCCCATCGCCAGCATGATTCTCAAGCGGTTCGTACATGATGATGGCATCAGAAGACGCATTGCTGCCTTCATTAGGATACACGTAGATGTACGGCGTGTTCGCATCTGCCCAACGCGCCATCTCCTGCAAGGTCATATCACCAGGCATGGCGGATATATTGACGCCGGCGCTGGGACAGAGCACGGTATTCACGCTGATCGAACCATCCATGATCAAAATGCCCAGGTTTGGCGGGAACTGATCGTCGTTGGTCACCGAATAGGTGTACATCGACTTATAGATGCCGTTCATATTCGCGCTGCACACAGCGCGGTTGGCGATTTCGCGCGCTTTACCTAGCGCGGGCAGAAGGATACCCAACAACAGACAAATGAAGGGCACGGCAAGCATCGCCAGAACACCGAACACGATCGCAAGGATCGCCCCGGTGGACATCCCCTTCTTTGGTTGAAGCTGCAACTCAGGTCCATCTGGTAGTGGCGGTGGTACGTTCGACATGAAACACCCCTTTGTGCTGAAAATGTGCTAAATCCCCACCGATGTGCGGTCATCACAACAGTATACCAGACTGTGTTATGCTATCGATCGGAGACAACCACCATGGAAGCACTCGTTCTTGAACCGGATCTGAAACTGAACATTCGCGATCTCGATCCTGCAGAATCGCTTGGCCCACGCGATGTGCGGATCAAACTGCACACCGTCGGCGTGTGTGGTAGTGATGTGCATTACTACACGCATGGCCGCATCGGACCGTTCGTGGTGAATGATCCTATGATCCTCGGCCACGAGGCGGCGGGTACGGTGGTCGAAGTGGGCGGTGAAGTGGATACGCTGACGGTGGGTGATCGCGTGTGCATGGAGCCGGGTATTCCCGATGCGAACAGCAAGGCCAGTCGGCTCGGCATGTACAACCTCGACCCCGCGGTGAAGTTCTGGGCCACGCCTCCAATCCATGGCGTGCTGCGCGGTGAAGTGATTCATCCCGCCGACTACACCTTCAAACTGCCGGACAACGTCAGCTTCGCCGAAGGGGCGATGGTTGAACCGGTGGCCGTGGGCATGCATGCCGCGAACAAAGCGCAGATCAAGCCAGGTGACATCGCGCTGGTGACCGGTGCCGGACCAATCGGCATGGTGACGGCGCTTGCCGCATTGGCTGGTGGTTGCAGCGAAGTGATCATGACCGACGTGGTGCAACCGAAGTTGGACCTCGCAGCTAAGCTTGGTCCGATCACCGCGATCAACGTGGCGGAAGCTGACCTGATGACCGTCGTCAAAGAAAAGACCGACGGTTGGGGCGTGGACAAAATCTTCGAATGCAGCGGCAGCCCCAAGGTGGCAGCCACCATCTTCGAACCGCTCTGCCCCGGCGGTACCGTGGTGTGGGTGGGCATGCCGGTGGACGACACGCCGTTTGATGTGGTCGGCGCGCAGGTGAAGGAAGCGCGCATCGAAACGATCTTCCGTTACGCGCATGTGTACGACCGGGCGATCAAACTGATGGGCAGCGGTAAGCTGGATGTGAAGCCGTTGATCACGGACACGTTCGCATTCGCTGATTCGATCGAGGCGTTTGACTTCTGCGTGAAGATGCCACCAACGAGTGTGAAAGCGCAGATCGAGATGCCGCAGTGAATAAGAAAAGCCCACGCATGGCCATGCGCGGGCTTTGTGTGGTAGCAAGTGAAAGTAGTCTTATTCCTTCTTCATACAATCAACCACTGTCTGAATGAACTTCGGGCCATATTTCTTGAAGTTCTTGCCTGCGCTGTTGCGGGTCATGCTGATGACCAGGTCGTGTTCAAGGTCGATACGCAGCGTGGCGGATGATGCCGCCCCGTGGCCGAAGCAGCGTTCACTGAGGCCGTCGTGGTTGTACCAGACGGTACCAACGCCATAAACGCCCGTCTCGGCTTTTTCTTTTCCGAGCTGCGTGAGCTTTCGGGGGAGCATGGCATCACGCGTTTTTTCGCTCATGAAGCGATGCTCACCGTACGCGCCACCGTTGAGCAGCATCTGGCCGATCTTCGCCATGTCAAGCGCGACTGAGCGCGTGTTCCACGAAGCGTTGAGCGCTTCAGTATTCTCACAACCCAGCGGATCAAGAAGACGCTTTTTGATGAACAGCGGATAGCATTCGCCGGTCACTTGTTCGAGCAGTTTCAGGCCAAGTTCAAGCGACAGACCATTGTACTGGTACTTCTCTGCGACTTTGGTGTACGGTGCGAATTCGGCGACAAAGTGTTCCAGGTCGTGGTCATCTTCACCACGGTGCGATGTCATGCCTGCGGTGTGCGAATAAAGGTGACGCAACGTCGGCATGACATTGAACTTCGCGCCTTTCAGTTCCGGTGAATAAGTGTCGATCGGTTCATCGAGACTGAGCAAACCCTGGTCAACCACCATCATCACGCAAGCGCCGCTGATGAGTTTGCTGAGCGATGCCATGTAACTATCGGTGTCGGTCTTCATCGCATCGCCATCGCGCGTGCCGTAGGCTTTATGCAGCACGATCACACCGTTGCGTACCACGCAGGCGATGAAGGCTTCGTCACTGTTGGCTGCCCATTCCGAAAGAACAGCATCAATGCGTTGCGGTGCATCGCCTACCATACCGGCTTCGGCAAGGGTGCCTTCACGCACAGTACGGGCCGGTTCCCCTTCGATGGGGCGCGGACATTCGAGTTTCTTCGTGAAACGCTTGTCGTTGCCGTTGAGCATGCGCTTGTGTTCGACCCACCACTGTCGATCTCGCGTCCAGGGCATGGTGTAAACGCTGCCATCAGCTTTGGTGGTGTCTTCCTGCAATTCATATAGCCCCGCAGCCATAA
>JANQFT010000630.1 GCA_028277685.1 Phycisphaeraceae bacterium | reverse complement strand
AACACCAGGGCTGCGGTGGCGACGGCGAGGGTCAGCAGGCAGATGAGGGTCAGGTTCTTCATCCCTGAGGCGCGGTCGCGGGACATGGCTTGGAGTTGGTCACTGAACTGGGTGAGTTGATCGCCCAGTTGCGTGGTGTGTTTGGCCTGGGCTTCGTTGGCCGTCTTGAGTTCATCGATGGCCTGGTGAACCGAAGCGAATTCATCGTGCAGGCGTTTGGTGGAGCCGACGGCGGTGTCGACCTGTTGGCCCAAAGATTCGAGTTGCACCGCGTGCTGCTTGATGATGGTTTCCACGTTTGGCATATCACCCACGCTCTGGGCGAGGCGTTCCAGGCGTTTGGTGTTTTCCTGTTGCGTGTCGGACAGCACGTTGATCTGGTCGAGCATGTCGGCCTGCATCACATGGATGTGGCTGATGGTGTGGTCGCGTTCGGTGCGGCTTAAGCGTGCGGGGGTGTCGGGTTGATCCTGCTCGACGTCCTGCGATTGTTGCTGATCTTCTTCCTCGACGGGCGTGCCTTCTTCGACGGGGTGAATGGGATCGCCCTGACTTCGTTTACTTTTGAAGAGTGAACCGAGTTTTTCGGTGAATTTGGCCATGGGTGGATGCTCCGCCTTTGGCTCGGGCGGTTGCGTGCGCCGAGCTGAATTCTTTGACTCTCTTGTGAACCCACTTTACGATGCGCCGCATGATGTGGTCAACGGCAAAGCGTATTGGTGAATGGTTTGGCGGTCGAATCACGGAGGGCGCGGAGGCACGGAGGCACGGAAATGATGCCTTTGTTTCGCGCCGGTTTTTTCATGTCTTCTCTGTGACTCTGTGGCTCTGTGCCCTCTGTGGTTTTCTGTTGGTTGGTTGCGAAGCTTCAGATTCACCCTCGACCAGACACGGAACGGGGGGGCAACGACTGGTTAGTCTTTCGCCGGCCATCACGCAGATGATCATTGATCTGGAATGCGGCGAGCAGATCGTCGGCGTGGGAGCGTTTGATCCGGTGGCCCCCGAAGGTATGGTGGTGGTGGGGGATTTGTATCGCATCGATTATGAGAAACTGCTGTCGCTGAAGCCGACGGACATTTTCATTCAACCGTCCGGTGGGGGTGTGCCGGCGCGGTTGAAAGAACTGGCGGCGCGCAATGGGTGGCGTATCCATGCGTATCGGATTGATACGTTAGCGGATGTGTTTGGTGCGTTAACGAACACGAATGCGGAGCTTCAGCCAACTGGCGATGTGGGCACTGCGTTGAACAAGCGTCGGGAAGCGGAAGCGTTGATGGCTTCGATCGAGGGGAAGTTGCTGAAAATATCGCGGTTGACCTCAGGGCGCGCCCGGCCGGACGTGCTGGTGTTGGTGGGTACGGACCCGTTGGTGGCGGTTGGGCCGGGCACGTTTTTGAATGATCTGTTGGCGGCGGTGAACGGTCATAACGTGATGAGCGATGCGCTGGTGCCGTACCCGGGTTTGAATCGGGAAGATGTGCTGGCGCATCAGCCGGATGTGATTATTGTGTTGAGTGGTGCCCCCCCGGAAGAGGGAAAAGCGTGGGAAGTGCCGCCGAGTCTGGCGGGCTTGAAGGTGATCGCGGTGGTGGATGAGCGTGTGCATCGGGTGGCTGGGCCGACGGTGTTGCTACCCAGCACGGGTGTGGCCAACACCGCAGCACGACTGGCGAAGCTGCTGCACCCGGATGTGGCGGGAGAGATCGATGCGGTGACCAGGTAGATCCGGGCCTGCCCGGACGATTACGGCAGATTCTAGGACCAAGTCACACTGTCCGGGCGGGCCCGGACCTACGCAAGGCCGGTGCATGTCGGATGTTAAGGAACAATCTCGTCCGGTGTTTGAGCGCCGTGATCTGATTCTGATCATCGCGCTGGCGGTGGGGTTGTTGTTGGTGTCGATGGTGCGGTTGTCGGTGGGTTCGGTGGAGGGCTGGCCAGACTGGCAGACGATCGAGTATCGGCTGGACAATGTGGTGATTGCGCTGACGGCGGGAGCGGCTTTGGCCACGGCGGGGGCGTTGCTGCAGGCGTTACTGCGTAATCCGTTGGCGTCGCCGTACATCATCGGCGTGTCAAGCGGGGCGGCGCTGGGCCGGGTGATTGTGTGGGCGGGCGGGTTGACGATCCTGGGCGCGGCGGCGGCACCGACAGCGGCGGTGGGCGGCGCATTGGTAACGTTGGTGATCATCTACGCGCTCTCGCAAAAGCGCGGGTGGGTTGATCCGCTGGGCCTGCTGCTGGTGGGGGTGATCGTCAACGCGATCAACGGCGCGATCATCATGTTCATCCACTACTTCGACCCGATGGGTCTGGGCGTGGAACTGAACCGGTGGATGCTGGGTTACTTCAACATGAATGATCCGAGGTGGCAGTTGTACTCGGTGGCGGCGGTGGTGTTGCCGGGCGTGGTGTTGTCGACGTGGTTGGGGCGGTCGATTGATGTGGCGACGTTCAGCGATTCAGAAGCGCAGGCGCTGGGGGTGAACCTGGGTCGGCTGCGGCTTGGCATGTTCGCGGTGGCGGGTGTGCTGACGGCAGCAGCGGTGTTGCTGGCGGGGCCGATCGGGTTCGTGGGATTGATCTGCCCGCATTGGGTGAGGCTGGTGATTGGCCCGCGGCACACGCCGTTGATCGTGGCGTCGGCGTTGGCGGGGGGACTTTTATTGGTGGGCGGGGACCTGTTGCTGCAGGTGACGGATGTGGGACAAGGCAAGATGCCGGTGGGCATTGTGATGGCGCTGGTGGGTGGCCCGGTCTTTCTGTGGATGCTGCGCGGTCAGCTTGGCCGGGGGGGCGGCGCATGAGCGATGGACTGATGCAACTGAATGATGTGCAGTTCGCCTATCACGATAAGTGTTACGTGGTGGATGGTCTGAGTGCCCAGGTTCACCCGGGCAAGGTGCATGCGCTGATCGGCCCGAACGCGGCGGGCAAAACCACGCTGCTGAAATTGATGCTGGGGCAGCTTCAGCCATCGTGCGGCAAGGTGATGTTGAACGGTGTGCCGGTGGCGAGGGTGAACGCTTCACAGCGCGCGGCGGCGATCAGTTACGTGCCCCAGCGATCGACCACAGGTTTCGCGTTCACCGTGGCGCAGGTGGTGGCGATGGGGCGCCACGTATTGCCGTGGAGCGAGGCGGCGTTGGATGAAGCGCTGGAAGCATGTGAACTGAAACACCTGGCGGATCGTCCATACAACGAACTGAGCGGCGGACAGCAGCAGCGTGTGTTGCTGGCGCGGGCGCTGGCGCAATCGCACGGTGAGGGGAAGGTGATGTTGCTTGACGAACCGGTGAGCGCGATGGACTTACAGCATGTGCATCGCGCGATGGCGGTGCTGCGCGATCAGGCGGGACGCGGGTTGGCGATCGTCACCGTGTTGCACGATTTGAACCTGGCAGCGCGCTATGCGGATGAGGTGTGGCTGATCGACAACGGCAAGATGATGGCCCACGGCGATTGGCGGCAGGTGCTCACGCCGGACGTGCTCAGCCCGGTGTACGGGGTGGATGTTCGCACGGTTGAAAACAGCGCGTCCGATGATTCTGAAAATGCGCGACCAATCTTTCATGTTCGATTGCAAGGTGGCGGTAACCGCTCGTACAATTGATCAAGCAGTGAACGTGATGGAGTCACCTCATGATCGATATGTTGCCCACGCTTGGTGACGGTTTGATGGACGTGATCGTTCCCGCGATCATTTTTGCGGTGATCACCATCGCCAGCATCGTGAAAGGTGTGCTTGAATCGAAGCCGGCGCAGAAGCAGAAGCAACAGCGTGGTGCCACACAGCGCAATGCGCAGGAGCAGGAAGCAAGTCAGGGTCGTTTGAGTGATCTGGCCGAGCGCCGCCGTCGGCAGTTGCAGGAGTTGGCGCGTCGGCGTCGTGAAGGTGGCGCGCCGCAGGCAATGGGCCAGCAGACCCCGCCGCCTCCGCCGCGCACCCGTCCGTCATCCACCATGCCCAGCGAACGTGAAGTGCAGGCGGAAGCATTGCGTCGTCGTCAGGCTGAAGCCATGCGTCGTCGCCAGGTGGAGGCTGAGCGTCGTCAACGCGAGATGGCAGCAGCACGCGAAGCGCGTCAGCGTGAGGCCGAAAAAAGCAACCGCCAGTCCGCCTTGGCACGTCGCGAAGCGGAACTGGCCCGGCAGCGTGAGTTGCGGCAACGTCAGTTCACCGATGCCGAAGCCCAACGCATGAGTGTGGACGAAAGCCCGGTCGGCGTGCATCAAGAAGTACACCGCCACGTGCGCGATGCCGCTTACGCCAAGCCCGCCGCCGGCGCATCGTTGGAAGCGAAATTAAAATCACTGGATCGCCCGGTGCTGCAGCAGGCGATTATCCTGAAAGAATTGCTGGATCGTCCGGTCGCCTTGCGCGACGACGACGCGGGTGTGGGTTTCAGTTACATCTGAGTCACTGCTTGTGCAGGTTTGGACGGGAGGGCGAGGCTCCCGCCGAGCCGCCTGCGATAGCCACCTCAGCATTCGTTACGGCTCAACAGGAGCTCCGCCCTCCCGATTCCCGTAGAGACGCGTCGCCTGAATCAACGTCATTCTCACAGTTTTATTTGTTCATCTGTGTGAGCTTGCCATGACCGCACCCACCCCCGTCCCCGCCCCCGGAAAAAGTCGTTCGAAGAAGAAATATCCACCGCATTTACTGGTGCGGTTGCGCAAGCTTCGCCAGCGCATGCGCAAAGCATCGCTTGATGCGGTGCTCATCACCTATCCGCGCGATATCCGCTACCTGACCAACTTCATTGGCGAAGACAGTTGGATGTTCGTCAGCTCGCGCGAGGTGATCATCCTCTCAGACAGCCGCTTCGAGGAAGAGATTGCGATCAACAGCCTGTTCTGCACGGCGGTCATCCGCACCGGGGCGATGCATCTGGCTGCGGCGGCACAGATTCAGGACCACCGCTGGCGGAAGGTTGGCATCCAAACCGAGCATCTCACGGTTCAACTGCATCAAGCCCTCGCCAAGGAAGTGGGACCGCGCAAGCTCAAGCCGATCACCAACTGGCTGATAGAGCAACGCGCGATCAAGGATGCGACCGAACTGCGCCACATCCGCCGGGCCATCCGCATTCAGCAGGATGCGTTCGAACAGCTTCGCACGGAAATCAAAACCGGCATGACCGAACAGCAGGTCACCGCCCGGCTGGAATTTCTGATGCGCGATGCCGGCGGGGAAGGGCCGAGCTTTCCCACCATCGTTGCGGCTGGGACCAACAGCAGCCTGCCACACGCCATCCCCGGAGCGGCGAAAATCAAGCGCGGCGAGCCGATCCTGATCGACTTCGGCACCGTGGTCGGCGGCTACTGCAGCGACCTGACCCGCGTGATCCACCGGGGCCCGCTCAAACGTGATCTGCGCGAAGTGTATCGCGTGGTGCTCGAAGCCCAGCAGGCGGCCATCCGCATCATCAAGCCCGGCGTGAAGTTGAAAGACGTGGACAAAGTGGCCCGGAAAATTATTGATGAGGCGGGCTACGGCGACCGATTCGGCCACGGCCTCGGCCACGGCATCGGACTGGATATCCATGAACTACCGACACTTAGCGGCCGCAGCAAAGGCACGCTTCAGCCCGGTCACGTGGTCACGGTGGAACCGGGCATCTACCTTCCGGGGGTGGGTGGGGTACGGATTGAGGATGATGTGCTGGTGACCAAAACCGGCCGCAGCGTGCTGAGCAACTTGAAGCGAGACGCCGAATCCGCGATCATTTAGGAACTGTGAAGGCGAGATGCCTTCGGCATCAGAAGGCATTGAGGCAAAAGGCACGAAGGCACGTAGACCTGCCGGAACTGGGCCAAGTTTATTTGCTCTTCGTGCCTTCGTGCCTCAATGCCTTATTGCCTGTGTATTTGGTGCCTTGATGCCGAAATGGCTGAATGTGTATTCCCCCCGCAGCCCCCCGGGACACGATCCATGATTGAAATGCGTAAGCTCAAGCAGTTGATTCAGCTCATGCAGGAAAACGACCTGTGCGAACTGGATATCCGTGATAAGGAAGAACAGGTCACTCTAAAACGACCGACGGCAAGTAGTGCCCCCGGAAGTGGTGCCCCGGTAGTGATGCCCGCCCCTGCACCAGCCGCAGCCCCAGCACCCGCGGCCGCTCCGGCGCCGGCCGCCCCCGCAGCAGCACCTGCTGCCCCGGCCGAATCCGCCGCCGCCGATGGCCTGGTGCCCATTCCCAGTCCGATGGTGGGCACGTTCTATTCCGCTCCCAGCCCAGATGCGGATCCGTTCATCCGTGTGGGCGACACCATCGATGCCGACACCGTCTGCTGCGTGATTGAAGCAATGAAGGTGTTCAACGAAATCAAGGCCGAGGCCAACGGCATCATCGAAAAGATCCTTGTCTCCAACGGCCAGGCCGTCGAGTTCGGCGAGCCGCTGTTCATGATCAAACCCAGCTGATTCCTGCCGCTTGCGGCTTAACGAATCGACGATTCAACGAATTAACGAGACAACGACCCCATGTTCAGTCGTATTCTTGTAGCCAATCGCGGTGAGATTGCCCTGCGGATTATCCGTGCCGCACGTGAGATGGGCATTGAATCGGTCGTGGCTTACTCCACTGCCGATGAAGGGTCGGAGTATCTGAAGCTGGCCGACCGGGCCATCTGCATCGGCCCCGGCCCTGCCGCCCAGAGCTACCTCAACATTCCCGCCATCATCGCCGCGGCCGAGGTCGCCAACGTTGACGCCATTCACCCCGGCTACGGCTTCCTCGCCGAGAACAGCCACTTTGCCGAAGTCTGCCGGTCCTGCAACATCGAGTTCATCGGCCCCAGCGCCGAATCGATGAAACTGCTTGGTGATAAGGTGCAGTGCAAGCAACTCGCCCGTAAACACAAAGTGCCCACCAGCCCCGGCAGCAAGGGCGCGGTGAAAAGTGAAGAACAGGCCCTGAAGATCGCCCACGAAATTGGTTACCCCGTGATCGTGAAAGCGGCATCGGGCGGCGGCGGACGCGGCATGCGCGTGGCTCACAATGACATCGCCCTGCAAAGCGGCATGCACTCGGCCATCAGCGAAGCGGAATCAGCGTTCGGCGATGGCAGTGTCTACATCGAAAAATTCCTTGAGCGTGCCCGCCACGTTGAAGTGCAGATCATCGGCGACAAGCAAGGCAACATTGTTCACCTGTTTGAACGCGATTGCACCATGCAACGTCGCCACCAGAAGTTGATCGAAGAAGCGCCTTGCCCTGTGCTCGATAAGGAAACACGCGATGCGCTGTGCAAAGCGGCAGCCCGTCTGTGTAAGGCGGCCGGCTACTACGGCGCGGGCACCGTCGAGTTCCTGCTTGATGACGACATGAACTTCTACCTCATGGAAGTGAACACCCGTGTGCAGGTCGAGCATCCGGTCACCGAAGCCATCACCGGCATCGACATCGTGAAGACCGGCATCAAGGTTGCGGCCGGCGAAGAGCTGCCGTTCAAACAAAGCGATGTCAAACTGAATGGCTGCGCCATCGAGGCCCGCATCAACGCCGAAGATCCGCAGCGCGATTTCGCCCCCCAGCCCGGCACCCTCAGCCGCTTCAAAGTACCCGGCGGTTACGGTGTCCGCGTCGACAGCCACTGCTACTCCGGCTACCGCATCCCTCCGAACTACGATTCGATGATCGCCAAGCTGATCGTCCACCAGCCCACCCGCGGCCAGGCCATCGCCTGCATGAAACGCAGCCTCGGCGAAATGCTCATCGAGCCGATCAAAACGACGATCCCCCTGCATCAACGGTTGATGAACAACACCAATTTCGTGTCCGGCGATGTGGACATTCATTTCGTCGAACGTTTGTTGAGCGCCGATTCAAAGTGACTCGTCATTGCTAGCCGCGACCTGAGAGTCGTGGTTCTTCCCCCCCTCCCTAGGGAGGGGGCCGGGGTGAGGGCGGAACACGTGGTTAACTACGCATCTTGATGGGTGCCACACAACATCCGTCCGCGGTGCTGTGTGGCGGACGTAAGAAGCAGAGCGTGGTGACCGAAGCACATAGCACCCTTCGGGGTACTATGTGGCACCCGTGCATGCGTGCCACCAACCTGTGTTACCATACCCATCATGACAGAACGCATGATGAGCGTCGTGTGGTCGCTGGTGGTGCTGGTTGCCGCGGGCGCGGCGGTCGGTGGCGTGGTGTGGTGGTTCACTCCCCCGGAAGACAATCTGCCCAAGCGCGTGCCGGGGCGCGATCGTCCGGCTGGTTCACAAGTGATCAAGCAATACGTGCCGATCGTTGGCGAACTGACGCGCGGCGAAGGTGTGCCTTCATCAAGTAAATTCAG
Organism: Phycisphaeraceae bacterium; assembly: GCA_028277685.1. GTDB lineage: Bacteria > Planctomycetota > Phycisphaerae > Phycisphaerales > Zrk34 > JANQFT01. The sequence continues at coordinate 1,043 of JANQFT010000630.1, read as the reverse complement.
TTGGAACCAGTTTCGTGGCCCGCAGCGTGATGCGATCGCGCGGGATGAGGTGAAACTTGCCCGCACATGGCCCGAGGGAGGACCGCGCATCGTTTGGCAGATCGATGTGGGGGAAGGTTACGCCGGGGCGGCGGTGCATGATGGGCGGGTGTACCTGCATGATTACGACAGGCCGAACGGCCGTGATGCGATTCGGTGTTTGTCCCTGGATGACGGTCGTGAAATCTGGCGGTTCAGTTACGCGGTGAAGGTGAAGCGCAACCACGGGATGAGTCGTACCATCCCCGCGATCGCGGGTGGCCATCTGGTGACCATCGGTCCGAAGTGTCATGTGACCTGCCTGGATGCCACCACCGGTGAACAAAAATGGCTGCTCGACCTGGTGCATGAATTCGGCACGTCGGTCCCCCAATGGTACGCCGGCCAGTGCGCGTTGATTGATGAAGGTCATGCGATCATCGCGCCGGCGGGATCTGATGTGTTGATGCTGGCGAAAGATTGTGCCACCGGCGAGGAAAAGTGGCGCACCCCCAATCCGCGCGGCTGGAACATGACACACGTATCGATCATGCCCATGACGCTCGGCGGACGCAAGCAGTACGTGTATTGCGGTCACCGTGGTGTGGCGGGCGTGGACGCTGAAACTGGGGTAATTCTCTGGGACACCGATGAATGGAAGATCGGCATCGCCACCGTGCCTTCGCCCATTGCGGTGGGGGAAGATCGCATTTTCCTGTGCGGCGGATACAACGCTGGCAGCATGATGTTGAAGATTGAAAAGAATGGCGACACGTTCACCCCGCGCGTGCTCTGGCGACTCGACGCCAAGCAATTCGGGGCCGCCCAGCAGACACCCATCCTGTTCAACGGCAACATCTACGGTGTGCGCCCGGATGGCCAACTCACCTGCCTCGATCTCAACGGCAACATCCACTGGACCAGCGGCCCGAAACACCGATTCGGCATTGGCCCATTCACTCTGCACGAAAGTGGCCTGCTGTACGTCCTTGATGATGGGGCGAAGTTGACGTTGGTGGATCTGA
>JANQFT010000498.1 GCA_028277685.1 Phycisphaeraceae bacterium | reverse complement strand
AGCGGGTTGCAGCAGGCCATCCTGGTGATCAGGCAGCATGCCGATGATCCTGACGCCTGGCAAGACAATCCTGAATGGTTTCGCAACCAACTCGTGCTGGATGATGGGGTGGAACAATGGTACTTCTCCGTATGGGCACCACCCATCCCCGCCTCCGGAAGTGGGGGAACGAGCGATGACGAAGTACGCTATGGCCTGGAAGATGAATCAGCCCGCCTTCACTTGAATGTGGCCCCGGCCGAGACGATCCGCCGTCTGCCCGACATGACCGATGAACTGGCCGATGCCCTGATCGATTTCCGCGATGCAGATGATGACGCCAGCCCCCTGGGTTGTGAACAGGAATACTACAACCAACTTCCTCAGCCTTACACCATTCGAAACAACAAGTTCACCACTGTGGAAGAACTGCTGCTGGTGCGCGGGTTCAACGGCGGCATTGTCTTCGGTGAAGATGTCAATCGATCCGGCATCCTCGACGCCAACGAAGACGATTCCGAGGCCACATTCCCCCCCGATGATGGCGATGGTCAACTCAGCCCGGGCCTCGCATCGCTGCTGACGATCTACACCCGGCAACTTGACCAGAACTCAGCCGGCGAACAGCGAATTCCCATTACTGCGGAAATCGACGTACTGCGCAGGCACGGCGTACCCGAACAAACACTGCAATACATCGAGTTGGTGCGGGCAGAAGGGGGGAAGATCGCCCATCCGGCTGATCTTTTGGAGGCGGAGTACGAATTAAAATTGAATCATGACGCACAACCGGCCGGTTCAATCGTCCAATCAGGTGTCGGTGCAGATGTACTTGCGGTTATCATAGATACACTCGGCCCAGAACACAGCGAACCGATGCTTGAGGGCCTGGTGAACGTGATGACCGCATCAGCTTCAGTGCTGGCGGCGTTACCGGGATTGGATGAAGATACCGCCGCGCGCATCGTCGACATGCGCAGCGGCCTGGATGAAGACACCCGTGCCACCGTGGCGTGGTTGTACACCGAAGGTGTGTTGGATGTTCAGCAGTTTCGTGAAGCAGCGCCGCATCTGACGGTCCGCAGCAGTCAGTTCCGCGTGCGGAGTATCGGGTTCGGGGCGAAGTCGGGTCGTTACCGCATGATTGAAGCGGTGGTCGATCGTCAAAAGGGTGCCGAGCCGTCAATCGTGTACCTGCGCGACACCACGCGACTGGGCCTGCCGGTGGCGCTGGATGTCGAAAGTGTTGAGGTAAGTCAGTGAGTCAGAAGCGTTCGGAGACGATTCATGGGTCACGCAGTCACGAAGACACGAAGGAAGCACAAGAGTGCCAGGCCGATTATCTGCGCCGGCGTCTTCGTGCCTTCGCGACTTCGTGGCCCAAGTAATCACTGACGGCGCAGATCGAACCAAGAGGGCAAGGCATATGCGGTTTGCCAGCCAATCCGGGCGGTTCGTTGGGGTGGACTACGACACACATCGTCTGCGCATTGTTCACGTGGAAGCCGCCGGCAAGCGCACCCGGGTGCGCAAGCTGCAATCGTTCGATATGCCAGGCGACATTGATCTGGCTGATTCGGCCGCCATCGGCACGCATCTGGCCGACTGCCTGAAGAAGATGCGACTGAAGGGTTCACCCATCGTCATGCACGTGCCGCGCAGTTCCGCGGTGCTCAAACCCATGACGTTGCCATCGGGTGGTTCGGAAAGCGAACTGGCGGGGATGGTGCAGTATCAGATGCAGCGCGATTCCCCGTTCGACGCGGCCGACACCGTGATCGACTTTGCCGTGGAACACCACTACGACGCCCATCAACCCGCAATCGGTTCGGGCAGTACCACCGTGCTGGTGGCTGCGGTGCGGGCTCAGGTCATTGAGCAACGTCGTCAGGTGGCTGAAGCTGCCGGCGTGAAACTGCAGCGCGTGGGGTTACGACCCTACGCCAACATGTGCTGTGTTGAAGCTGGCACCACGATCAAAGAAGACGAGGGGCTGGCCGTCATTCACATCACCGCTGAGGAAACGGAAATCGATGTGGTGCTGGATGGTTCGGTGGCGTTCAGCCGCGCGGCAACAGTGCGCGTGCCGCAACACGCCGGCGCGAATGACCAGGCCGTGGGTGAGGTGGTGGCCGAAGTGGCGCGCAGTTTGAAAAGCTACCAGGCGGTGCAACGCGGGCATCGCATCGATCGCCTGTTGGTGGCTGGCGACACGGGCATCGAACATGCGGCCGCGGCACAACTGCGTCAACAACTCGGCGTGCCTTGCGACATGCTGGAACTGACGGAAATCGAATTGCCCGAAGACGATTCGGTCAGCCATCCCAGTGCGTATATTTCCGCGTTGGGGTTGGCGATCAGTCATGGGGCGGAAGCAAACCTGCCGTTTGATTTCCTCAACCCCAAGCAACCGGGACGCGATGTCGACCCGATGCGGCGCAAGCTGACCATCATCGGTGGTTGTGTTGCGGTGGCGGCGCTCTTGCTCGCCGCGTTCGGGGGTTACCACGTCATCAGTCTGCAATCTGAAGCGGACAAACTACTGGACAAGTACAACGCGTTGAACGACGAGAATCGCAAAGGCAAAGCCATTGTGCAGCGGGTTGAAAAAGTTGATCGCTGGGGCAGCCAGTCCCGCAACTGGATCAACCATTGGGCACATCTCAGTTCACTGCTGCCGGGCGCGAAAGACCTGTACGTCACCAGTTTTTCCGCCACGGCAGAGCGCGGCATCGTGATGCAACTGCGCGCGAGGGATGACCAGATCATCACCGACCTCGGCACCCGATTGGCCGAAGCCGGCTACGACTTCAAGCCCGGTTCGGTCAGCACGGCAAACGACAAGTTTGGTTACAACTACGCAACCACCCTGCGCGTATTGGTCGATCCGAAGATGAAGATCGATTTAGCTGAACTGAAACCAGTCGAACGCCCCGCAGATGACGGCGCTGCTCGATTGATTCAGACCCATGGCAAGGCCCACCGCAAGAAGGGGGCAACACCATGAACATCCCCCGCGAACGATGGGTCACGATGATCGTCGGCGGTGTGTTCATCACCGTGGTGGGTGTGTTGCTGGTGCGCGGTTTGTTCATCGTGCCCGCAGGCAACGCACAGGCGCGCATCGAAAGCTTGACCGAGAAGATTCGTTTGGCGGAAATCGAGCAGAACAGCCGCCGAAAGAAAGTTTCGCACCTGATTGACATGGCCGCCAAAACGCTGGGTAAAGATGAGATGCGCGTGGCGGAAGACCTGCGGGTGATTCTCACCGGCCTGCTGCATCGCAGTGGTCTGGGCAGTGATCGTTTTTCACTCAAACCCATGTCGGGCCAGCGCGTGGCCAAAGCCTACACCGAGGCCGGCTGGGTGGTCAGTGCACGCGGCACGGCAAAAGAGGTGGCTGCATTCTGTCATCTGCTTTCTGAGCAGCCGTTTCTGTTGAAGGTGAACGACCTGACCCTGACCCCCGTGCCGCGCAGTGATCAACTGAAAATCCAGGCCCGGTGCTCCACCATCGTGGTGAAGTTGCCCGCCAAACGCAAGATGCCCGCCACCATTTCACGTGTGGGCAGTGAAGCGGTGAAGATCGAACCCGCACAGCAGCAGCACCTCGCTGCCCTGGTGGGGCGCGACATGTTCTTGCCGTACATCGCCCAGCCTGTCGTGGTCACCCCACCACAACCAGACCCACCCGTTGCCGATGAGGAATCAACCACCACCGAACCGCCTGGCCCGCCGCCCACGCAATTCGTCATCGTGGGGTTGCCCAGTTGGCAGGGTGAGCCGGATGTGATGGTGAAGGACACGCAAAGCGGAGAGATTCAGGCTTATCACCCCGGCGATGCGCTGGCGGGCGGGAAGATTGCCATGGTCGATTACCGCGCCATGCCCCGCCAGGACGATCCGGAACTGATGTGTCACAGCCGCGTGATCATCAAGATCGGCCCGGAGTACTGGGCCATCGACTTAGGACAAACGCTTGCCGACAAACGCAAGCTCAACACCGATGATCTGCCTGAGATGTTGCGCACCGAAGCATCCCACCACGATGATGCCCATCGTGATGAAGTTGCTTCACCTGCGACGTAAGACCGAACGGAGGCCTTGCCGATGCGATCGTACATGATGTTTGGCGTGACGCTGGCCATGGTGATGTATTGCACCACCATGATTGGCGCGCAGGATCTTACCGCTACTGCCATCAGTGGTAACCCCTTCGAATCGGTTGAGCCAACAGACCACGCGCCGACTGCTGCGCCCAGGCTGCGCGCGACCGGTGATGCGAGCATCCGCTTCCAGTTTGAGAACGTGCCGTACCCCACGGTGATCAAACGCTTCGCGCAGATGGCGGGCAAACCCATCATCGGCAAAGTCGACACCATCAGTGGCGACCTCACCTTCTTCGACGCCAAGCCGTACACCTACGACGAAGCGCTGGAAACACTCAACATCATTCTGGGCATGAACGGGCATACGTTGATTGAGTCCGGCCGCTTCCTGCGCCTGGTGCCGGTGGGCGATGTGAAGAAGCTTCCGCTGAAAATTCTACGCGGCATGGATGAAACAAAAGATCTTGGTGCTGGTGAAGTCGTCACCGTCGTCCTGCCGTTGCGCTATGCGGATGCTGAGAGTACCGCCAAAAGCGTCACGCCCATGGTGTCCACCGTGGGGCATGTCAGCGCGTTGGCGCGTGGCAATGGCATTGTGATCACCGATTCAGTCGGCAACATCCGCCGCATCCGCACCCTGCTGAACGAATTGGACAGCACCACCCCCGTTGCCCCCGACGACACGCAGATGCGCACCGTTCGTCTGACCCACGCCAGCGCCAACGACGTAGCGAACATTTTAAAAAGCCTGTTTGGCGGCGCTGCGCCCGCGAAAAGCACGAAGAGTCGCAGCAGTAGCAGCAACAAGAAAAAGACTCCACCCGCTCCCCCCGTCACGCTAAAAGTCAGCGCCGACACGCGCAGTAACGCGGTGGTGATGATGGGCACGACCGAAAAACTTGCCTTGGCCGAGCAGATCATCGCGGAACTCGATACGGCCGACGAGGGGCAGTCCGGCGATACGCGCGTGTTCAAACTCACCAGTGCCCGCGCGAAAGACGTGGCAGAAACGCTTAAGCAGTCAGTCACAGGTGACCGCAAGTCACCCGTGCGCATCGTGACTGACAACGCCAACAACTGGATCATCGCGTCTGCGCCCATCAGCAAGATGACGACCATTCAAACGCTCATCAAGCAACTCGATCGCGCCACCGAGGTAACCACCACCACACGCATCTTCAAACTGGAATCCGGCGATGCCCGGCAAATGGCAACGGTGCTGAACAGCGCCACCCGCCAACGCAATGCGCGCGGGCAAATGGAAACCACCGTCTCTGTCAGTGCGGACACGCGCACCAATCGCATCATCATGACCGGCTCGGTGAAGGATATCGACTCCGCCGCCGCATTACTCAAACAACTCGATACGGCGGACGATGGCGATGCCCGCGAAGTGCATGTGGTGAAACTCGAAGGGGGTGATGTGTGGCAGATCGCCCGCGCCCTCACCCGGGTGTATAGCGATAAGCCCGGCGCCAACCTGCGTGTGGAGCCTGATCGTGGCAGCAACAGCCTGATCATCGGTTGCTCACCCAAAGATTGGCCCGGCGTGCAGAAGGTACTGGCCGAGCTGAACGCAAGCGTGGAAGCCAAGTCCACCGCGACCACCAAGCGCGTCACGTTGAAGCACGCCAACGCTTCGGAACTGGCCAACACGTTGATGCAAATCTTCAACGCTCAGCAAGGTCCATCGTGGATGCGCTATCGTTCGTACTACTATGGCGGAACGCAGGATGCAGCCATCGCCATCGCTCCCTCCACGCGCGACAACAGTTTGCTCATCAGCGCCCCCGATGATGAGCATCCGCGCATTGCCGAGTTGGTCGCCTCACTCGATGTGCCGGCCGGCGATCAGGTGTCGGGCATTCGCATGATTCGCATCCAATCCGGTGGCGCGATGCAACTGGCGCAAACATTGAACGCCATGATGCAACGCCCCGGCCACGGCAGGTCACGCAACGTCATCATCCAGGCGCACGCCGCCAGCAACACCGTGCTGATTCGTGCCCCTGAAGCCGAGCGCAAACTGCTGGAAGAAATGATCGCTTCACTTGATCAGGCCACCCAGCAAAGCGCTCGCGAAACGCGCCTGGTCCCGC
>JANQFT010000473.1 GCA_028277685.1 Phycisphaeraceae bacterium | reverse complement strand
CGCAGTTGCCGCAGTTGCTCGAACCCCAGGGCGTACGGGCGATTCGGGCCGACAGCCTGCCCCGCGCCGTCGAGGTGCTGGAGGCCAACCCGATCCACGTGGCCGTGGTCGATCTGGCACTGCCGGCGGCCCCCGGAAGTGGGTCGGAAGCACAACAGGCCTCTGCTACGGACCACGCGGAGCGACTTCCGGGTGGCCTGAAACTCCTCCAGGTGATGCGACGGATGCAGCAGCGTCCCCCCGCCGTCGTCGTGGTGCGGGGCAGAAAATTCGACACCCGCGTGGACGACTTCGTCCTCGCCGAAGCCATGCGACTGAACGTGTTCAGCGTCATGGATCAACCGGTCGCCCTGGAGCACATGCTCTGCGTCCTCCAGCGCGTGATGGAACGTTTCTACGGAGGCCACTGGCCGACGTAGTTGAGAATTGTCGATTGCCGATTTTCGATTGACGATTGGGTCATCCGCCCAATCGAAAATCGGCAATCGTAAATCGAAAATGGAAAGTGACCGCAGGCTACCTACCCTCAGGAGATCATGAACATGAAGGTCAAGCCACTGGGTGATCGCATCCTCGTCAAGCGCCTCGAAGCCGAAACCAAAACCGCCAGCGGCATCTACCTGCCCGATGGCGCCCAGGAAAAGCCGCAGCAGGCCAAAGTCATCGCCGTCGGCGAAGGCAAGGTCAACGAAGCGTCCGGCAAGCGCAACAAGAGCGACATTAAAAAGGGTGACGTCATCATCCTCGGCAAATGGGGCGGCACCGAAATCAAAGTCGACGGCGAAGAACTGCTCATCGTCAACTTCGACGACGTGATGGCGGTGGTCGACTAACGTCGACGAAGCGTGAATCGTTGAATCGGTGATCGTTAAATCGGCACATGATTCAGCGATCCGACGACTCCACGATTTACGACTTAACGATTCAACGATAAACGGAGATACCAAATATGGCTGCCAAGAAAATCGTTTTCGATACCGACGCCCGCGAAGCCATTCGCCGTGGCGTGAAGAAACTCGCTCAAGCTGTCAAAGTCACGCTCGGCCCATCCGGTCGCGTGGTGATCCTCGAAAAATCCTTCGGCTCCCCCACCGTCACCAAAGACGGTGTCACCGTCGCCAAGGAAATTGAACTCGACGATCCCTATGAGAACATGGGCGTGCAGATGGTCAAGGAAGTCGCTTCCAAGACCAGCAACGTCGCCGGTGATGGCACCACCACCGCTACCATCTACGCCGAAGCCATCTTTGAGGAAGGCCTCAAGAACATCACCGCCGGCGCTAACGCCAACCAGGTTCGCACCGGCATCGATAAGGCTGTCAACGCACTCTGCGCTGAACTGGCGAAGATGAGCAAGACGGTCGGCGACTCCAAGGAAATCGCGCAGGTCGGTACCTGCAGCGCCAACCAGGACACCGAAATCGGCGACATGATCGCCCAGGCCATGGACAAGGTCGGCAAAGACGGCGTCATCACCGTCGAAGAAGGCAAATCCCTCGAAACCTACGTCGATCTCGTCGAAGGCATGCAGTTCGATAAGGGTTACCTCAGCCCCCACTTCGTGACCGACACCACCAGCATGGAAGCCGACCTCGAAGACTGCTACATCCTCATCCACGAGAAGAAGCTGTCCAACGCGAAGGACCTCATCCCGATCCTCGGCAAGATCGCCGAACAGGGCAAGCCCCTGCTCATCGTCGCCGAAGACTTCGACGGCGAAGCGCTGGCCACCCTCGTGGTCAACAAGCTGCGCGGCGTGCTGAAGGTGTGTGCCGTGAAGGCGCCCGGCTTCGGTGATCGCCGCAAGGCCATGCTCGAAGACATCGCCACCCTCACCGGCGGCGAAGCGATCATGGAAGAACTCGGCATCGACATGGAGAAACTGGAACTCACCAGCCTCGGTCGCGCCAAGAAGATCACCGTCGATAAAGACAACACCACCATCATCGAAGGTGCCGGCGCAGGCTCGGCCATCAAGGGTCGCATCGAAGCGATCAAGCGCGAAATCGACGCCACCACCAGCGACTACGACCGCGAGAAACTCCAGGAACGCCTGGCCAAACTCGCCGGTGGCGTGGCGCAGATCAACGTCGGCGCTGCCACCGAAGCTGAAATGAAGGAAAAGAAAGCCCGCGTGGAAGACGCCCTGCACGCCTGCCGTGCCGCCGTCGAAGAAGGCATCCTGCCCGGCGGTGGTGTCGCGGTGCTGCGTGCTCGCAAGGCCCTGAAGAAGGCCGCCAAAGATGCGGTCGGTGACGAAACCATCGGCATCGACATCGTGAACCGCGCCGTTGTCGCCCCCATCAAGCAGATCGCCGAAAACGCCGGCCAGGACGGCTCCATCGTCGCCCAAACCGTCGAACAATCCGACGAAGCCAACTTCGGCTACAACGCCCTCACCGGCAACTACGGCGACATGATCAAAATGGGCGTCCTCGTCCCCACCAAGGTCGAACGCACCGCCCTCCAGAACGCCAGCAGCGTGAGCGGCCTCCTGCTCACCACCGACGCGATGATCTCCGAAATCAAGGACGACAAGAAGTCCCCCGCCGGCGGCGGCATGGACGACATGGACTATTAACCCCAAACCCCACCATGGCCGACAGGCCTTGGTGGGGATTCCGTTAATTCGTTAACTGGTTAACTCGTTAACTCGTTAATTCGTTAATTCGTGAATCAGTTGATCAGTTAATCCGTTGATCGGTTCATCGGATGACGACTCCCATTCAGCGCCGCGGCTCGCCGCGTCCGCTGACTTGGAAATCCCATGCCCGCTGGCATGATGACAACCCAAAAACCGACCCCCGCCAGAACGCGGGATCAGTCAGTACGATGACCCACGGCCGAGCGGCTTACCGCTCGGCCGTTTTTTTGGAGACAGCAATATGTCATTCGATGCAAAAGCAATTACAGTCATGATCGCATCTCCCGGTGACGTGCAAGTAGAAAGAGAGATCATCCGTGAGGTAATTGCAGAATGGAATGCGCAGCACGCGCAAGAACGTAAGGGAGTGCTGCTACCAGTTGGCTGGGAAACACATTCAACACCCGAACTAGGCAATCGTCCTCAAGCAATCATCAATGCCAATGTACTCCGCAACTGTGATCTTCTTGTCGCAGTATTCTGGACCAGACTTGGGACATCGACTGGTGTCGCACCAAGTGGAACGGTCGAAGAGATCCAAGAGCACGTCGCAGCAGGCAAACCAGCAATGGTCTACTTCTCATCTGTCGAAGTGAAACCTGACCAAGTTGACTCTGACCAGTATGCTGCCGTTACAGCCTTCAAGAAAAAGTGCCAGAGCCTAGGACTTTTCGCCGAGTTTGGAAATCGGGAGAAGTTCAGAAGTCTTTTTTCTAGGCATCTCGGCGACCACGCCAATCGGCTCCTTCCGATGGACCAGCAAACACAAGATGAACTGAGCACTGCACTGCGACGAGCGGATCGGTCACAGGAGCGGTCGCCCAGACGTACACTTTCGGATGATGCAGTAAGGGCTCTTCAACTCGCAGCAAGGGAAGGCAAGCGACAAGGACGTGCGGAATACATGCCGTATCTAGGCGGCACACGCATCAGTGCTGGAGAAGAAGTCTTCACTGACGCACATCCAAACCCAAAAGATGTGGCAAGATGGACAAGCGCCTTCAAGGAACTCACGACTGCAGGTTTGTTTGAGGCCAATCACAGTACCCACGGATTGATCTTCTACGAGGTAACACATGCGGGGTATCAACTGACTGAGCAGTTGGAGACTCAAGAATAGCCGGGTGCCACGGACAGCACGTAGGGTGGGTCAAGCGACGAAGTCGCGGACCCACCGGGTTTGCGTAGGAGTGAGGGCATGGTGGGTCCACTTCGTTTGACCCACCCTACGAGGGACGAGAGCCGGGTGCCACACAGCAGCCGTCCGCGGTGCTGTGTGCGGGATGAAGGCGGATACAAAAATGACGTGAACACATAGTTCGTAGGTCGGGGCCCGCCCCGACGTGTTCCCATGATGTTGGTGATGTCGGGGCCGGGTGCCACGGACAGCGGAGCGGAGCGGAGTCGTCCGTGTGATTCGGGGTTGAGTGTGTGCCACGGACGACTACGGCCCGTTGGGCCTGCGCTGTCCGTGGCACGCGAAGTCCTCCCCTGCCACCTGTGCCCTGTTACCTGCTCCCCGCCGGGTGTCACCCGGCCCTGGTCTGCAGGGTGAGTGAACTTTTTTCAACTTTGTCACAAGTTTGCGCGC
>JANQFT010000466.1 GCA_028277685.1 Phycisphaeraceae bacterium | reverse complement strand
CCTGGTGATACATCGGCAACACCATCGCCACCAGCAAGAAGATGCCCATGATGATGCGCAACGGAAAACCCAAACTCAGAATGTTGATCTGCGGTACGGTGCGCGCGATGAAGCCGAGCGCCACCGTTTCCAGAAAGATCAAACAAAGTAAAGGGGCGGACACTTTGATGGCCAACTCGAACATGGAAGCGAGCAGGCCGGTCATCACTTCCAGCACGTTGCCATCCGGCGTGTACGCGCCAAGCGGCACCGAACCAAAACTGCGCGCGACCGACATGACCAACACGTGATGTCCGTTGAGGAACAGAAACATCGCCAGGGCCATGAAGAACATGAGCTGGCTGAGAATTTCCGTTTCCTCGTTGCTGTCGGGGTTGAACACGCGTGCCAAGCCGAGGCCCAACTGATGGCCGATCATGATGCCGCCGATTTCCATGCCGACTAATGGGAGTGATGCCCCGTAGCCGATCGCGATGCCGATGAACAACTCCATCGCCACGGCAAGCGAAATGTTCAGCAAGCTCAACTCGACAGGCAACTGCGATGGAATGATGGGGTAAACACAAAACGTCAGCAGCAAGGCGAGGAACACGCGTACCCGCACCGGGACTACCGGCGAGGCGAAAATCGGCGCGAAGATGAACAGCCCCGTCAGCCGGAACATGACCAGCATGAACACGGGAATGTGCGGCAAGATGGGGGCAAGGGCATCGGGCATTCATTCGGCTACGGAGCAAACATTTTCTCGGAGAACTCAATCAGCTTGATGCCGGCCCAGGGCAGGATGGCGATGGCCATCACCGCCATGGCGACGATCTTCGGCACGAACGTCAGCGTCTGTTCCTGAATCTGCGTGATGGCCTGAAAGATGCTGATGATCAGGCCGATGACCAAACCCACCGCGAGGATTGGCGCACTGACAATCAGCGCGACCATCAGCGCACTGCGTACCACTTCAATGGCCTGGTCTGTGGTCATGACGTACCTAAGTCACGGGAGTGATGGTGAAACTTTCCAACAGGTTGCCGACCACGAGTCGCCAACCATCAACCAATACGAACAACAGCAACTTGAACGGCAGGCTGATCAACACCGGCGGCAGCATCAGCATGCCCATTGAAATCAGCAGGCTGGAGATCACCATGTCGATCACGAGGAACGGCAAGTAGATGCGAAAGCCGATGAGGAACGCCGTCTTCAGTTCACTGAGGATGAACGCGGGGATGAGCGTGATCATGTCGACATCCGCACGGATCATGGTTTCGGGGGATGATGTATCGATGCCGCGGTAGTTCAGCACCATGTACACATCTTCCCAGTTCTCGGTGCGGTCGATCTGATCGAACATGAAGTTGCGCAACGGTTGCTTGGCGCGGCTCCACGCGGTTATCTGGTCAATCTCACCGTTGTTCAACGGCACCAGCGCATCTTTATGAATCTGCTGCATGGTGGGCGTCATGATGAGGAAAGTCATGAACACGGCCAACCCCACGATAACCTGGCTGGGCGGAAGCGACTGCGTGCCCAGCGCCTGCCGCAACAACGAAAGCACCACCACGATGCGCACAAAACTCGTACACAGAATAAGCAGCGAGGGCGCGATGGTGAGAACGGTCAGCAGGATGAGGATGTTGAGCGTGGCGGTGAGGCCGCCTTCAAACCCAACGGTTTCGCCAGCGTTCTCGACCATGTCGAGCGGGTTGTTGATCTGGAGCGGCGCGATGGTGCCATCTTCACTGATGCCCACGCCACCTACCGGCGCGCTACCAGGTTCGGGAGCACTTCCGGGGGAGGTGGTTTGACCACTGCCCGAGGCGGCAGGCATGGCGATGAGTAACGCGGCGACCACCCAATGCAGGTAGCGGCGCAGCCGATACGACTTGGTTTCGCGCGGCATCAGTCGATCGGGTTGGGTCAGGTCCAGTTTCATTTGGTACGCGACCCCAGACTGCGAATGCGCGTCATCAGGGAGGTGAGTTGATCGCGGGTGCGATCGACATACTGCTCATCCTGGTCCGCACCTTCTTCTGCGGTGAGGTCGGGTTCTTCGTAACCTTCGTGCTCACGCTGCATGAGTTTGCGGAAGCTGTCGGAAATGCTGGCCGGCTGAGCGGCGGAAACCTGCTGCAACAGATTGGCCACATCCTCAGGGTCATCCAGAGTGGTCAAGTTGTTGATACCGGCTGGCGATTGTGCGGCGACGATGACGCGGTCACTGATCTTCAGAAAAAGGATGTAAGTTTTAGGCCCAATGGGCGTGCGGGCCAGCACCTCGACCAGCCCGCCGCGAGATGACGGTGCATTGGGTCCGGCCAGTCGGCGCATGACCGCGCGCAGCACGAAGATCAGCGCGATCACAATGCCCAACGCACTGAGTGTTTGCAACAGCCAGGGCTGATCGGCAGTGGTGTTCTGATCGTCGGTGTCCGCTGAATGACTGCGCGGCGAAGCTCCGAGATTCAGGGTCTCGATTTCGGGCAATGGTTCGGGAGCGCGGACTGGCCTGTCTTCCGTGCCTGCTTTGTTTGTGGATTGCTCCAACGCACTTTCTGCGGGTGGTGTTTGTAGGGCGTTGACATCGAGGGGGGTATTGGGCTGCGCCGCGGGAGTATCGGCCTGCGATAATTGCGCAAACGCAATCAGCGCTAAGGCGATCAATATTGATCGTGATCGGGCGCGTCGCATTTTTGCCATCCCTGGCGATTGTTTACAGCAGCTCCGCTGCCGCATCGACCAACGTTCCACGCTGGTCAGTTGAGTCTATCAGGCGTCGGCGGCGTCGTCATCCGATGTTTCGATGTTTTCCACCGGGGCTGAGGTGCCCATCGAGACATCACCTTCCGGCGTTTCTTCCGATTCCTGCTCAGCTTCGGAAAGAATTTCACTCACGCGCACACAGAAGCAATCGTTCAGCACGAGTACTTCGCCGCGCGCGACCAGTCGCTCGTTGACCCACACATCCACGGGGTCACCAGCGAGTTTGTCCAGTTCCACCACGCTGCCTTCGGCAAGCTTGAGCACATCTTCCACCACCATGCCCGTACGGCCAAGCTCAACCTTCACGTTCAGTTCCACATCATGCAGCAACTTGATGCCGGTGGCTTCAACGTCGGCGAGTACCTGCTGGAAGTTGGGCAGATCGACATTGGAGCCGGTCACTTCCTGGCTGATGGATTCAGCAGCGTCGGAAGCATCGGCCAAAGCCTGTTCGGCCAGCGCGCTCACATCGGGTTGACCATCGTCGGCAATGGGCACACCAGCGTCGTTGGTCTGTGGTGCGCCAGCCTCGGGTGTTTCAGATGCGTCGGGTTGTGCCTGAGGGTCCTGAGGGTCTGGTGTTTGTTCGTCGGCCATCCGTAGCCTCGCGTCATCTCTGGGCGGCGGTGCACTGTTCGCCGCGTGAGCATCTGGAACGGGGAAGGTTATCCTTCCGCGCGGTAGCCGATGCATTTGAGGATCAGCACATCCTGCACGATGGACTCGTCGGCATCACCGGTGCCGAAGCGCTTATCCAGAACGGCCTTGATCTGTCGGCTGAGCGTTGCGTAGGTCGGTTCGCGGAATACCGCAGGTTCAGCCTGACGAAAGACGTTGCCCACATCCACGGTAAGCGACGCCTTGCTGTCCGTGATCACCTTGTCGACCTTCTCGGAATACTTGTTCCGGGTGGTGATGTAAATCTCCGTATCGTACAGGTACGTCACGCCTGCCAGTCGATTGTGGAACTTGTCTTTGATGACAAGCACTTCAATGACCTTATTTTTTTCGATCTCTTCCTTACTCAGGCCGCTGCCTTCTGCGCTGGCTGGGCCGCCTGACAACATCATGGTACCCATAATCGCAGCGCCTTCAATCAACATCACGATCGCCACGATGATAATCGTCTTCAGCGTGCCGCCGCCTGACTTCTGCGAAGATGCATTTGCCTGTTCGTCAGTCATGGTGTTCCACCTATTCTGTCACGACCGAAAGGGTGCGATCCCCCGTGCCGGCCTCGTATTCCTGGGTCAATGCTTCGGTGACAATAATTTCCACGCGGCGATTTACCACGTGTTTTTGTTCGTCGTAGACGCGCTTCTTCAGGGGTTCGTTGGTGCCGCAGCCCACGATGCGTACGCGGTCGGTTCGCACTCCCTGGTCCGGATGCGTGAGGTATTGCATCACCGCTTTGGCGCGGGCGCTGCTTAAATCCCACAGGTCGATGTTCCGACCGGGACGTTGATCCGAACCCACACTGTGCCCACGAATTTCGATCTTATTGTTCTTGCCACGAATGCGCGCGGCCAACCTTTTCAGGTGTTCCTTACCCTGCTCTTTCAGTTCAGCTGAACCCGGTTCAAACGTGATCCAGCCCCCCACGGTGTATAGCACGCCTTCGTTGATTTTCTTGACGGTAGTTTCTTTGCCATACACGCCCAGGTCGTCGGTGTTGGATATCTGGCGGAAGGGTTTGTTATGCAGATGCATTTCGTCCAGGCGCGGGATGGCGCTGGTGGTGGGAATGGCATCACTGGGCACACGGCCAGCGCCATCGGTGTAACCGAATGCCTGACGCATGCTTTCGACAACCTTCTGAAACTTGTCGGTTTTCAACTCACTGAACGCGGCCAACAGCACGAAGAAGCAGAGAAGCAACGACATCATGTCCCCGTAAGTGACCATCCACTCGGGGGCGCCTTCCTGTTTTTGTTGCTTCTTCTTGGCCATGGTTTGCCTGTTTTCGCCGATGTTTTATGCGGCCTCGACATCATCACGTTCTTCATCACTGCGCTGGCCAGGCGGAAGGAACGTTGACAGTTTCTGCTCGACGATGCGCGGGTTGTCTCCGCTCTGGATCGACATCACGCCCTTCACGATAATTGTTTTGAGCAACACTTCCTCGGCAGAGCGCTTACCCAGTTTGTCCGCCATGGGAAGGAAGATACTGTTGGCCACCACAGCGCCGTATAACGTGGTGATCAGCGCGACAGCCATGCCGGCACCAATCTTTGATGGGTCTTCGAGGTTCGCCAACATCGTCACCAGACCCACGAGCGTACCGATCATACCGAACGCCGGTGCGTAACGGCCAAGGGTTTCGAACACACTTTTGCCCTGCTCGTGCCGGTCCATCAAGTTTTCCAACTCGGTCGACATGATCTGCTCGATCAACTCCGGGTCGGTACCATCGACAGCCATCTGGATGCCACGCACGATGAAGGGATCCTTGATATCTTTGGTCATGGTTTCGAGCGACAGAATACCATCGCGCCGCGCGACTTCCGCGTATGAAACCATGTCAGCGATCAGCTTTTCCGGCGACTGCGGTTTGTACAGCAGTGTTTTCTTGGTGACACCCATCACCTTCTTCAGAACGCCGAACGGGAACGCGACCAGGGTAGCGCTGATCGCACCGCCGATGACCATGGCCACACTTTCAGGGCTAACAAACCACTCGGCGCTGCCGCCCATAATGATCGCACCACTGATGAGGGCGAAGCCAAGCACCATGCCGATTATCGTCGACAGATCCATCGATTACTCCAAAAGGTCGAGCGCGCAGTTAGACCTCGGATACATCATCATTTATCGGCCGAGTGATTGACCCACTTGACAGGCGCGCGGGCCTTAACTCAGTTCTACCAATCGCCGTAGCGATCGGCCGTAGTGCACTGCCTTTTCCACCACTTCATCCATGGTTTCGCGCACGATCATGCGGTCACCATTGATCAGGGTGATGGTGGTGTCCGGTAATGATTCGACTGTGCGGATCAATTCCGCATTCAGCACGAACGGTTTACCGTTGAGGCGGGTGACGGTGATCATGGCTTACTCCAACCGACCGCTCAACGACTGATGGCCAGCAACTGCTGAATCAGTTCGTCGGTGGTGGTAATCACGCGCGAGGCGGCACTGAAACCGGTGCTCGCGGTGATCAGGTTCACAAATTCTGTTGCCAGGTCGACGTTACTCAGCTCCAGCGCCCCACCGATGATGGTTGCACTACCGAACGCGCCAGGTGCATGGATACGGGGATCACCACTGGCCGGACCCGTGGCGTATCGACCGCCGCCCAGATCGATCAGTCCCTGGTCGTTGCCGAATGTAGCCAGCGCGACCTGCGCCAGGGTGCGGGTCAGACCGTTGGTGAACGTGCCTGTAACGATGCCATCGGTGCCAATGCTGAACTCATTCAGTGTGCCAATGGGGAAGCCATCCTGCGCGACGGCGGTCAGTGTGCTGTTGGTGTCGGCCAAACCGGAGATGGATTCAGTATCGCTGCTGAACTGCATGCTGATGGTGAGGGGCGTGACCGCACCATTATCACGCGTTAGCGAGAACGAGTTGTTCGTCGCGTTCACGAAATTACCGTTGGAATCGAACTCGACCAGGCCCAGGCCAACCACGCGATCGTTCGAATCCGTATCGGCCGACTCGGCGACGAACTCCCACGTGGTGCCACCACCGGGAGTGACGGCCTGCTTGGTGAACGTCAGGTCAACGGTCAGCGGCGTGCCGAGCGAATCGTACACGAGGAAACCGGTACGGACCGATTCGCCGTCGGCTTCCTGAATGTCGGTCATCACGAACGGCTGGCCAACACCATTGACCAGGTTACTGGCCAGGAAATCGGCCGTTTCCATATCAAGGTCTTGCGCGGTACCTTCGTTACCGGTAATAACCAGTTGACCGTTTACGATGGCTGCCCCACCACCAAGGTCGTTACCCAAAATCGACGTGCTATCCAAACCGAGCACTTCATCCACGAACGTGGCGAAGTCGTTCATCGTGGTGCCCCAGGCATCGACACCGAGTGAATCAGCGGTGGCCTGGTCAGCTACGAAGGCGAAAGTGCGGCTTCCCATGTCCTTGCCGTTTTTCTCAATGCCTTCCACGGTCATGATCGTATTCGTACCACCTTCGATGGCGAGGAAAGAACCGCCGGCACCATCATCAATGTACAGATTGGTACCAACCAGCGTGAGGTCTTCACTGCTGCCATCGATTTCCGTACCCGCAAGCGGCGGTGAACCGGCACCACCAGTCAGTGCGGTGTAGAAGGTGCGGCTTTGGTGAATGGAACCGCTGGTCGGCAACGGGCCTGATGCGTTAAGGTTACCCGCGAATTCAACTTGGCGGGTTGCCTCAGCCACGGTCAACGTGCCCAAGGGAATGGTCACATCTTGGACCACGTTGGGAATGATGTTGAACCCTGCATCCACGCCGTAGCCTTGCACGCGGCCGCCGGCCAGGTCAACCAGTTCATTATCACGGTTCAGCGTAAACGCGCCAGAGCGACTGAATGAACGAACACCTTCCTGATCAATAATGAAGAAACCGGAGCCTTCCAGCGCAAGGTTGGTGTTAATACCGGTAGTCTGGATCGCACCGTTGTTGAAGTTCTTCTGGATGCCGGCAAACTTACTGCCCAATCCGATCTGCAACGGGTTGGTACCACCACTCGCCGCCGAGGGGGGCGAACCAAGATTCAGGCTGGACGAAAACTGTGAGCTGAACACTGCGCTGCTCGTTTTGAACGCGTTGGTGTTGACGTTGGCAATGTTGTTACCGATCACGTCAAGGTTGCGCGAGTTTGTATCAAGCCCGCTGAGTCCGGTGTAAAAAGCGCTTGTCAGTGCCATGTCAATAGGCCTTTCATTGTCATGAGCGGCGTCGGTCGTTCGGCCGCTCCGGGCCTCCCTCAGCGGGTCCAGCCCAAGTCCTGCGTCAAAAACTACCAGTGGCTTCAGATCGCTTCCGGATCATCCACCATGACTGCTGAATCTATCTGCGTGACCACGCCCGATTGCATGCGATCAGCGGTCAGCACCGTGACCACCGTGCGATTGGGAATGTTCACGATCATGCCAAGCCGCTGCATCATCAGCAGCGAATCGTTGGCACCCTTGGAAGCCGCTTCGCCCGTGGCCGCGTTCAAAGCTTCGAGCTGTGCTTCACTCAATTCCACACCCATCTGTTCCAGTCGCTCAATCGCGTGAGCGCTGAAACGCAGGGCGTCCATTTCATCGCTGTGTTCGGCTTCGCGCAGGAGCTGATCGAAGCCGCGTTGCTCCATCGGTGATTGCGGCGCATGCGTGCGACCGGGCGCTCCCATGGGGCGAACGGCCGGCTCAAGCATTCTTAAAAGTTCACTGCCATCTGACATGGCATTACTCCGATGCTTCGTCCGCTTCGTCGTCTGAGATTGCCGTCTCGCTCATGCGAGTAACGCTGCCGGCGTTGATCTTGTGGCCGTCATCCAGTTCGAGCATCACCACACCATCTTCCACCGTCACGCTGCTGACGATGCCGCTGCGCGTATCACCGGAGGCATCCGTCCCCCGTACGAACTTACCGATGAGTGAAGCCGAATCGAGCAGCACCAGACTCGACAACAACGATTGCGTGGTCGCCGCGTTCACATCACCAAGGTTGAATACTTCGATCACGCTATCGTTTTGCATGCGCACGACGCCAGCACCGGTGTTCACCATCAGCACCGGCTTGCCGTCCTCGATGCGTATCGACTCGACGATGCCTTCTGTCTGCTGCAGGCTCTCACTCAGGCCGGATACGAACTGACCGATCAACCCGCTGGCAGACGACACTTCGTTTTGCTCGACAAGGGCTTCAAGACGTTGCTGCAAATCGAGCTGACTTTCAATGTCGCGAATGCTGCTGATCTGTTCGAGCATCGCGTTGGTGTCGGACGGGTTGAATGGATCCTGGTTCTGCAGTTCGGTCACGATGATCTGCACGAACTCTTCACTGGTCAGGTCGGCCATGCGGCTGTTGCCGGTGATGGTGCTGACGTCGGTTGAGATGCCACCAATGCTGCTCATATCGATTCTCCTGCGACGTGGTTACGCCACCAGATCGAGTAACTCACGGTCGAAACTGCGCGGTTGATCGGATTCATCGCGTCCGCCGGACTGCTGGCCCTGGTTGTTGCCGTCACTCATCGCGCCACGGCTACGACCATCTGAGGGGGACTGCTGCGCGTCTTGCTGAGTTGACGTTTGGTTTTGGTTGCTCGGCTGTTGCACTTGTACCTGAAGGTTTTCAACGGTCAGGCCGTGACTTTCCAGCGCATGTCGGAGTGAAGACATGTGCTGGTTCAACAGTGAACCTACCGCCTGATTCGTGGCGCCAAACGTGGCTTGCACGGTGCCATTGGTCATTTTCACCTGAATGCGAAGTACGCCGAGTTCAGGTGGGCTGAGCCTCAGGTTCACAGTGCCACCCTTCTGCGCCACCGCACCGCGCACGCCACTCAAGGTGCGCTGCATGACTTGCTCGGTGTCAATTTCCGGCAGGCCGACCACGCTCGGCGTTCCGGCAGAAACGTTGGTGCCAGCAACGGCGCGGCCTTCCGTCGACGCGGTTGGCGTTGGTGCCGCGTCAGACATATCAACGCGCACCTGTACCGCGTCGACAGCGTTTGCTTGCGGCTTCGGTGCTTCAGTGGTGTTGGTCGTGCCGGCAAACTGACGCATCTGGGTATCGACGACAGGCTCAGATGTGTCCGCTGCATCGGTGGTTTGCGTTTGAGGCTGCCGTGCAACCTGTTGCGGTGCGGTTTGTTGTTGGTTGGTCTGTTGCTGATCAGCCGATTGCTGTTGCATCTGGCCTTGCGTCTGAGTCTGCACCTGTTGCGCAGCCTGCTGTGATTGAAGCTGATCGGCCGACTTGATCTGCTGCGATTGCTCGGCATTCTGCTGCGGTTGCACCTGTTGCGGGTTAACCGGTTGCTTCACCAGCTTGACCACATCTTCAGGTGTTTCAGCCTTGACTTGCGCTTGCGATGCATCGGCCTGCTTGATGACCGGTCGCGACGCTTCGATGACAGGCACTTGCGTTTGGGCTTGCTTCTTCGCAGCAGCTTCGTCCGTGACTTTCTGGTCGGTTTGCGCTGCTTGCGCGTTGGCCGTTGATGCCTGCGTCTGCGTTTCAGGCAGCTTCACATCCAACGTGCGTGATGTCTGTACAACAGGCTTAGATTCACCTTCTGTCTTTGCGGACTTGTTGGTCGACTCTGCTTGGTCGCCCTGCTTTTGATCTGATGCCTGCTGGTCCTGCTTGGTTTGTTGATCAGCACCCGCAACGTCAGCCGCGGGATCATCGGTTTCGTTGGTCGATGTATCCTCTGCACGCTGTTCACTGCGCTCATCCGACGAACGGGCAGGCGCTTCGGTAACACGGTCTTCACGACCATCGTCGCCGGTGCGCGATGCGCTGGTGGCCTCGTTACGCTGCGGTTCAGGTGAAACGTTGGCCGCGTTTAACACATCGCTGAAACCTTCACCCGCGCCATCCACTGTTTGCGCTGCCGGTTCGGGGAAGAGTGCAGTATTGAGTTTGGCATTCTGAATGATCACGATTGTGTCTCCAGTTGCTTCACAAGGTCGGAGCCTCGGGCGCGGAGTCGCTCCATCAGTTCCACGACCCGAGTCACCTCGTGCACTGCCTTGAATTCCCTGAGGACGCCTGCCGCCTTCCGTGGCTCCATCGCCTCAAGGGCCGCCACCACCTCATCCGTTTGTTTCTGGTCCATCATGTTCATGAAAACCTGCTTGACTTGCTTGGCCGGCAGATTGCTGTACATCTCGACAGTGGCCTTGAAGCCTTCATCATTCTTTTGCTGGCGAATTGCTTCAATGCGTTGATTGGCCTCATCGCGTGCGGCAATCAGTTCGTTGCGTTCGCGCTGCATCTGCTGACGCGTCAGGCTCATGTTTGCCAACATGTGTTCGATTTCCTGACGCGTGCGCTCAAGTTGACGCAGCGTCATCTCATCGTGCTCCTGCTGCTGGGTCAATCGTTCAGCCACTGAAGTCGGCCCCAGGCCGGATGCACGAGCCAAACGGGCGGCTTCCTCATCTGCCGCTTTTGCCTTGGTGGCAGCCAGTTCTTCAGCCTGTTTTTCAGCCGTTAGAGTGGGCATGAAGATGGCTTTGACTTGCGCCACGCGATCACGACTCAGCCGATCGGTCGCACCAAGGAAGCCGATTAACATCACCGCACCAATCAGGTGCAACACGGCGATGATCGAGATGGCCTGGCCGAATGCCTTCATGCCACGGCTCCGAGTCTTTCATCACCCTGCGCCATGCGCCGGGCATAAGATTGGGTGACCATTTCATCCGCTTCACGCGTCTGCATGCGATCCTGCTCTCTTGCCCAACGCTCGTAACGTTTCTCACGCAGCAGTTCGACGGCCTTGCGTGCTTTGGTGGCGCTGAGCAACGAAGTTCTGGCGGCTTCAATCGTCTGGGTGAGTTTGTACAACTCGATGGCGATCTGCTGCACGCGCACGCTGATGCGGTTGCTGTGCACACCATGCTGACGAATGCGCGTCACATCGACGTTACCGGTCAGCGCTTCGGCGATGGCGTGCTTGTCGGTTACGATGGTTTGCTGCAGGTTGCTGATCTGCGTTTCAAGGATCAGCTTCTGCCGCAACAGTTGCGCCAGTTCGCGCTGCCGTTGTTCTTCGATCATGCGGCGATGCCGAAGAACCGGTTCCAGTTTGAATTCAAACCGCGCCATCGCGGACTCCTCTTACCATTACCCCACGGCTTGCGGCGGAACCACACTTCCGGGAGGACGTTGAACCAATTGCTTGGCCTGCGAAGCAATTTGCAGGGCCAATTCCAATAAACGCTGACGGGTCTGGTCGAACGGAGACACATCGTCCGACGCCTGCTGAAGGAATGCATCAATCGAAGGCTTCATCGCAATTGCTAAATCGAATTGTGGATTCGACCCCGCGGCATACGCGCCGATGTTGACCAGGTCTTCCACTTCACGGAATGCGTTCATGGTGCGCACCACATGATCGCGTGCGGCCTGGTGATCCTTATCCGTGACGGCATTCGACACACGACTGATCGAGTCGAGCACATCAATCGCAGGCCAATGTGCTTTGTTGGCCAGGTCGCGTGAAAGGATGACGTGACCATCCAGGATGCTGCGGGCCGCGTCACTGATCGGTTCGGTCATGTCGTCACCTTCGACCAGGATGGTGAAGAACCCGGTGATCGATCCGTCAGCTGTTTTTCCCGCGCGTTCGAGCAAGCTGGGTAACATCGCGAACACGCTGGGCGTGTAACCTTTGGTGGCAGGCGGTTCACCGATGGCAAGTCCCACCTGGCGCTGCGCCTGGGCGAAGCGGGTGATCGAATCCATGAAGAACACCACATCACGACCGGTGTCGCGGAAGTATTCGGCCACGGTGAGGGCGTACATGGCTGCGCGAATGCGCAGAAGCACCGGCTCGTCACTGGTGGCCACGATCACCACGCTGCGGGCCAAACCCTCCGGGCCAAGACAGTGATGCAGGAAGTCGTTCACTTCGCGACCGCGCTCTCCGATCAGCGCGATCACGGAAACGTCTGCGTCCGTCTGACGGGCGATCTGCCCCAGCAGCGTGCTCTTGCCGATACCCGGCCCGGCGAAAATGCCCAGGCGTTGACCTCGTCCCACGGTGGTCAGGCTGTCTATCGCGCGGATGCCCGTGCCCAACGGCCGATCGATCGGTTCACGATCAAGCGCTTCGATTGGCTTGGGTTCGAGCGGACGATACGACACTTCACGTAACGGGCCCGCGTTATCGCGCGGGTTACCCAGGCCATCCAACACACGGCCGAGCAGGTCATGCCCAACCGGCATCATCGCGGTGGATTGCATGCCCACCACGCGGTCGCCGCGGCGGATGCCCTGCGTGAATCCCATCAACATGACAATGGTTTGTTCATCATCGAAACCGACCACTTCGCCGGTGCGCGGTTCGTCGGATTGCACCCGAACCATCGCGCCAACCGGCAAAGGCAGGTCTGCCACCAACACGGTCAGACCACGCACTTCCGCCACGGTGCCGGCCAGTTCGACCGTGCGCAGTTGCGAAAGCATCTGGTTGGCGGAAGCAAACACGGTCATGCTGTTTCATCCTCCCGCGGCTTGGAAGGCAATAGCGCCTCGACCGCGCGATCAAGTTGACCGTCGAGCGTGGCATCAATGCTGCCCTTGCCGTAGGTGATCATGCATCCGCCGCGCTGGATCGAATCGTCATCGATTAACTCAGCGTGCTGCACCTGTTCTGCGGATTGCACAATGGCGGGAAGCGCTTCGCTGACGATTGCACGATCATCCGGATGAATACGAATGGTGACATCGCTTGGTCGCACCACGTAATCGATGGCGGCGTTGACCTGATCGACCACCATGTCCGGATGGGTCTGCGGCATACGACGAACGATTTTCTTCCCGATGGCCACCGCAAGTTGCAACAGCGATTGACGAGCATCGATCATCATCTCGCGTCGCTCGCCGTCCCAGGTCTGCAGGGCTTGTGTCCACGACTGCTGGATGGCTGCGAGTTGCGCTTGCTGCTGGGCCAGCGCCTCGGCGTGGCCTTCCTGCGTACCTGCAGCGCGACCTTCAGCGATACCCTTGGCATAACCCTCTGCGTGACCGGTTTCTTCCGAGCCTTCGTGCATGCGTGCGGCTTGTTCGCGAGCCTCGGCGATAATCTTGTCGGCTTCAACCCGGGCCGCTTGAAGCATCTGCTCGCCCTGCTTGCGCAGGTCGCCCAAGTCGAGAACAATCACGTCCTCGGTCATTGCTTCGTGGGCTGTGCTTTTGATCAAAGCCATCGGTTATCTCCGATCTTCGATCTTTGATGTTCGATCTGCCGAACGGTCTTGTGCTTATCCCGATCGTAGATCTCACATCGAAGATCGAAGATTCACTTACACAATCATTTCCTTTTCGCCACCGCGGCCGGCGATGATGATTTCGCCAGCTTCTTCCAGTCGACGCACCACATCGACCACGCGTTGCTGGGCACCTTCGACATCGCTGACACGCACCGGTCCCATGAACTCCATTTCCTCGCCGATCAAACTGGCTGCACGTTCGGACATGTTGCGGAAGATCTTGTCCTTCAGTTCTTCCGAGGCCGTCTTCATCGCGAGTGCCAGTTCGTCGTTGTCGATTTCCTTCAGCACGGCCTGGATACCGCGGTCGTTCACCAACAGGATGTCTTCGAACACGAACATCAGGCGGCGAATCGATTCGACCAGGTCCGGGTCTTCGCTTTCGAGTCCTTCGAGGATGCCCTTTTCTGTGCCACGATCGACGAGGTTGAGTACCTCGGCCACGGTGTCGACACCGCCGGTCTTCTCGAAGCGTTGGGTGAGCATGCTGGAGAGGCGCGCTTCCAGGCCACGTTCAACTTCGCGAATGACCTCGGGGTTGGTTTGCTCCATGTTGGCCACGCGCTTGACCACTTCGATCTGCTTTTGCGAGGCGAGGCCGGCCAGAATTTCCGCCGCCTTGTTGTATTGCAAGTGCGAAAGAATCAGGGCAATGGTTTGCGGGTGTTCATCCTGAATGAAGGTCAGCAGGTTGTCGCTTTCCGCCTTCTGCAGAAAACTGAACGGTGTTTGCTGAACCTGCTGCGAAACCTGCTCGATGATGCGTTTGGCCACTTCGGGGTCGACATGTTCTTCAAGCAGGCTGGTGGCGTACTCTAAGCCACCTTCTGATGCCCACGTATGCGCGAGTGCCAGTTGATAGAATTCGGCCACTACCGCGTCTCGCACACGACCGGATACGGTACCGAGGATGGCCACTTCGCGCGTGACTTCTTCAACAGCTGAGGGATCGAGTTGCCCCAACACCATGCCGGCCGCTTCCTGATCGAGCGAAAGCAACAGGATCGCGCTGCGTTCAACGCCAGTCAGGTCTTCAACGGCCTTGGTATCTGGAATATCTTTCGGCATCGCGCGACATACTTTCGGTCAAGCGTGGTTAATCGTTTGCGTGAATCCAACGACCAACGAGTTTGGCGGCATCCGCGGGGTTATTGCGCACCATGTCGGCTACCTGTTCGGCCAATTTACGATTGCGGATGGCTTCCTCGTCCAGTTCAACACCGGTCAGGGCGGCGTCCATTTCCATCGCCTCACCAACCACATCGTCGTCACTCTGCAAGGCGGGTGGAATGCCGGCCAGTTCAGCCGCACTGGGCAGCTTGGGTGGCTGGGTGGCCTTGCGCATCATCATGAACATCATCAACAGACTGGCAGCGGCGAGCACGCCGAGGCTGATGTGCTTCACCATGTCGCCACTTCTGAACAGCATGGCGATGGTGCCTGTTCCCCCAGCCGATGCCGCAGCAGCGGTTGCGGCGGCTTCGGCAGTGAGTACGTCGGAATACGTATCGACCACCACACGCCCAGGCTGTTTCGCGGCGATGATGTTTTCCACCTTCTTCTGAATGCGCGGCAAAATTTCATCGATGAGCGGCTGCAGGATGGCATCGGTGGGGTCTTTCGCATCCGCCCCTTGTGCGAGTTTGTAACGGGCCACGAAGAAGCTGCGCGGAATACTGATGCTGGCACTGACGCGCGTGGGTTGGCCACCGGGATCAATGGTGTCTTCATGCACCACACCGGGATGGGCGGCAAACGTGCTGTCGGATTCCTCGGTTTCCTCTGAACGGCCGGTGCCGCCGGCACCGGGGATGACAGCGCTGACATTCGCTTCAGGTCCGGGCACGCCACCGTTGGTTTCGTTGCGGCTGGTGCTGCTCTTGCGGCTTTCGCTGGTGATCAGCGAGACGCTGGTATCTTTGGCGTACTTGGTCGATTGAATGTGGCTGCGCTTGGAGTCCAGTTCGACATTCACTTCCACGATGGCGGTGGGAATGTAATTCAGCGCATTCTCGATCTTCGTGCGATACATCGCCTCCTGCGCCTGAACCATTTCGATCCATTCGCCGGCCATCATGTCGTGCTTATCGCGCACGCGGTAGGAACGGCCACTGGTGGCATCGGTGATACTGACATCCTGCGGCGTCATACCGCTGACCGCCCCACTGACCTGGTCGGCAATCGCATCGACCAGTTGCTGATCGACGCCCATGCCGTCGGTTTCGATAGTCACCGAGGCGCGGGGCTGGCGTGCGGGTTGACCGAAACGTGCCTTGCGGTCTTTGCCGATGATGACCTTCGCGTTGCGCACGCCACGGTTGATGCGAATGGCACTGGCCAGTTCATTCTGCAAGACAATGTTGTAGCCCTGGCGCATCTGTTCATTGGACTGCCACCAGCTTTGGCGTTCCAACAAATCGGCAAAGCCACCACCGTTATCTTTCGAGATGATCTGTCTGGCGTTGAGCGCCGCAAGGATATTGATCTTTTGGCCAGCAGGTACCATGATCCGACCATCTATGACTTCGTGCTCATACCTTTGCGACCTGATGAATGCCAACGCTTCACTTTGCTGCGCCGGTGGCAGAGGTTGGGTGAACAGTTGATCCATGTGCGGGCTGCCGCTGTAGAGCACCACCAACACCAGCGCTCCGATGATGATGAACGCCAACAGACCGAACACCATCTTGGCGGTGAGCGACACCTGCCCCAGTTGCACTTGTATCTGCGCGATCCAGCGTCTTACGAAATCCATCGCGGCCTCCATGCCGGATTGTGAGTCTTGAATCACGAGTCTTGAGCAATCGCGCAAGACTCACTGCTCAAGACTCAAGACTGAATTACACTCTGATGTCCTTAATCTCCTGGTACGCGTCCACCATCTTGTTGCGTACCTGCAGCAACATCTTGAAGGCGAGGTCCGCCTTCTGCTTGGCGATCATCACGCCAGCCACGTCATCGCGGCGTCCGGCGGCCAGGTCTTCGATCGCCGCCTCAGCATCCTGCTGAAGCTTGTTGACCTGTTCGATGTTGTCCATCAATACCTTCTTGAAATCGGGCGCATTCGCATCGGGCTTCGCCACACGCGAACCCTGTGCGGGGTTGATGCCGCCGCTGCTGCCGATTAATCCAAGAGGATCTGTCATCTAAGTACTCCGTCTATGCGATCAGTCGTGTGACTCATCGCTCATCGCTATTCATTCATCGCTTAGCCGAGCAGACGCAGGGCGGAATCGATCATGGCCTTGGTCGCTTCGGCGGCGGTGATGTTCGCTTCGTAGGCTCGCGTGGCTTCAATAGCGTTGACCATTTCCATCATGGGATCAACGTTGGGGTATTCGACATAGCCTTGTTCATCTGCATGCGGGTGCCCCGGCTCATGCACTTTGCGGAATGGTGCGGGGTCATGCATGATCTCACGCACATGCACACCCATGTCGTTACCGGTGGCCGGGTCGCCCGGAGAAAACACGGCCAACCGGCGACGGAACGGCGCGTAGTTGCCGTTGGCATCCATGGTCGAATGCTGGTTGGCCATGTTCTCGGCAATGGTGTCCATGCGCGTGCGCTGGGCAACCAGACCCGAGGTCGAAATGTCCAATGCTCCAAACATGCGTGCTCCTGCTCAGTCAGGCTGCGTCATCAAACGCGTTCGCGAATGGCGGACTCCATCAACTGGTAATGGCTACGCAACAGGGAAAGGCCCATGTTGTGCGTGATGGTGTTTTCCGCCAGGTCTTTCATCTGATGCTCGATGCTGCGGTCGTTGCGATCGTGAAAAAGGATGTTCTCGCGATTGAAATCCGGCTTTAGTTCTACGCCATCGGGCGTGAAACGAATCTGTTTGGTGTCGGGCACTTCGAAGGGCAGGTTCGAGCTGTTCACCTTGCCACGACGCGCGTCGATCGCTTCGCCGAGCGCCTGCTGGAAGGAATCAACGGACAATTCCTTGGGCCGAAAGTTCGGCGTGGAGATATTGGCAACGTTGTGCAGGATCATGCGATGCCGCTGACTGGTGAACTGCACCAGTCGCTCGAGGGCGGGCATCGAACCATGATCAAACATGCCATCAATCACGCTACGTACTCCATATCGCGCACCGATCCGCCGAATCGGGCGCAAGTGCAGTGCCACCCCCGGAAGATGGGATATTCTGTCGAGAATGCCACAACGACTGCCCTACCCCTTCCGGGGGCAGGCAATTCTTGCGCTAGACAAGCGCAACTGTTGCGCTTTGACCAAGATTCAAAGGGTCGGGGCGACAAGCTGCTGCTCCTTCCATTTGCGAAGCTTCAAACCCAACGTGCGGACGCCGATGCCGAGTGCCTTGGCCGTGCGCTGGCGATGTCCCTGGAAGCGGCCCAGCGTGTTGACGATCACTTCACGTTCGACTTCTTCCAACGTGCGGTTGTCGGCCACGACCACTTCAAGCCCATGCGAGGCGGCGGTGGCCTTGGGAGCATTCAGCCAGGGACGAATCAGGTTGGCTTGGATCTCCTGGCCCTGAGCCAGTACACCGGCGCGTTCGCAGATATTTTCCAACTCGCGCACGTTGCCGGGCCAGGGGTAATCATGAAGCAGGTTCAAGGCATCGCCGCTGAAGTGCTTGGGTTCGCGACCATCGCGCATCGCCTGCCGCGCAAGGAAGTGCTCAGCCAGTTGTCCAACATCTTCACGACGATCACGAAGCGGCGGCACATGAACGGGCAACACATTCAAGCGGAAGAACAAATCCTGTCGGAACGATGCGTCGGCCACGGCCATATCCAGTTCGCGGTTGGTGGTGGCGACCACCCGGACATCTGCTTCCATGGTGATGCTGGAACCGACGCGTTCAAACTGGCGTTCCTGCAACACACGCAGAAGCTTTGCCTGAATGGACGGACTGACTTCCGAAACTTCATCCAACAACAGCGTGCCGCCGTCGGCCAACTCAAACCGACCGCGACGCATGGCGTCCGCACTGGTGAATGCGCCCTTCTCGTGACCGAACAGCTCACTTTCCAACAGATTTTCACTCAGCGCAGCACAGTTGACCGCCAGCATGACCTGCTTACGACGTGGACTCATCGCATGCACCATGTGCGCGACGATTTCCTTACCTGTGCCCGATTCACCGGTGATCAACACGGTGCCATGGCTTGCGGCGACCTGCTCGACCTGGCTGCGAAGTTGCCGCATGACCTGGCTGTCGCCCACAAGCCGATGGCGGTTTCGGTCGGTGCTGCGCGATTCACGCAGCGCCTCATTTTCCTGGCGAAGCTGATGATGCTCCACTGCGCGGCGGACCGTCATAATCAGTTGATCACCCTCGAAGGGCTTCTGGATGTAATCGAATGCGCCCTGTTTCATGGCATGCACGGCGGTGT
>JANQFT010000459.1 GCA_028277685.1 Phycisphaeraceae bacterium | reverse complement strand
CGGCTTAACTCCCACGCAATACCGTCAACAGTTCAGCGCACCCGATTCGCTGGGGATGCTTAACCGCGGTGGAACTAACTGAACGTGCTGATGCGTACTCATACAGCGACTACGCAACTTCCAGAACGACCTTGCCGATGTTGGCATTGTTTTGGAGGATTGCATGTGCGGCGTGTGCTTCGGTGATCGGCAGAGACTGGTGAATCAGCACTTTGATCTCGCCTGAAGAAAACGCCGGCCAAAGTTTTTGTTTGAGATTGTTGAGGATTTCGGCTTTCACCTCGCTGGTTCGGCTGCGGAGGGTGCTACCGATCAGTTTCACGCCACGCTTGAAGAAGTCGAGCATGTCGAGTTCACTTGCCGCACCACCGAGGGTGGCGATCACGACCCAGCGCCCGCCTTTTGCCATGGTCTTCAGACATGGACCTAAGTTTGGGCCGGCGACGCAGTCCATCGCGACGTGAGGTGGGTGCTTAGCCAAAACGGTGGCGATATCTTCCTGCTTGCGGTTGATGACCACGTCTGCCCCGAGTGATCGAACGAACGCAGCTTTCTCTTCAGAACCAACTGTGGTGACGACCTTCGCACCAAGGCGTTTGGCCAGTTGAATCGCAGCCATGCCCAAGCCACTGGCGCCAGCCTGGATGAACACGGTATCGCCGGTCTGCATATCTCCCTCGACGCACAGGTTCAGATAGGACGTGGCGAAAGCTTCAGGAATGGCCGCAGCTTCGACGAAGCCGAGTCCTTCGGGCACAGGCAAGACCATACCTTCGGGCACAGCCACTTTCTCTGCGTAGCCACCGCCGCCAAGCAAAGCGCAAACTTTGTCACCCACTTGCCAGCGGCTATCGGATGGTGCTTCGGCAACAACACCGGCCACTTCCAGTCCCATCCATTCCGGCCAACCCGGCGGGGGCGGATATGTCCCCTCGCGCTGCATCAGGTCCGCACGGTTCAGCGCGGCAGCGCGGATATCGATGATGATTTCACCGTCCTTGCGGACGGGGTCGGGAACTTCGCCCCAGATGAGCTCTTTGTTGTCGTTGATAAGGATGGCATGCATGGATCAGGTTCTTTCCAGCGGATGAGTACGGTCGGTAAGGGGCAGTGAGATAGGGCTGCCGGTCAGATGAGAATCGTAGACAGCGTAGATCATTTCCAACACAAGCCGCGCGTCGTACACGTTGGCCACTGGCTGCCAATCCTCTTCGATCGACTGCATCAGGTCCCATGCAGCAAACCGGTTGCTTTGAAGGAACATTCTTGCTGACGGTGTGTGCGACCCCAACAGGGTTTCGTCCAGCAGTTCTGCACCGGGAATGGAACGTTGTTCCGTCACCTTGACCTCTTCGAAGCTCGCCGCGACATCGGCAGGCAAGGACAAGCGGCTTATATGAAGCGTTGCATCTTTCATGTCATCGAACCGTAAGGAGAGCGTCCCTTCGGTTCCGGTGATGGCGATGCCCATGTGTGTGTCCTGCCTGGTGGGATCGACCAGGCTGCGCCGACTTTCGAACAGCCCGCGCACGCCATCGGCGAAGCTGAAGCAGGCGAAGATGTCATCACCCGCGGTCGGGCCGATGGGTTCAACCGTTTCGCATGTGACGCCATGATGAATGGGCTGTCCCTCCTGCTTCACCTCGGCCCAGATGGTTTGCGGTACTCCAAAGAAAAAGGCTTGCAGGTCGAGGATGTGTGTGCCAAGGGTCATGAGGTCTTCGCCGCCGCCGCGATGATCACTCTTGCCGCGGCCGTGGATGGTCAAAGGTCTGCCAATCTCACCCGCTTTGACCATCCGCTTCATCTGCAGAAAGCCAGCATCGTAACGAGCAGGATGCGCCATGCAGAACTTGATGTGGTGCTTCTCTGCCAACGCGATGATCGCGTCCGCTTCATGCAAATTCACCGTCATTGGTTTTTCGCAATAGACATGAACACCCCGCTCCGCGGCAGCCTTGATCTGTGGAAAATGATCGTTGGGGTGGCGCGAGCAGAGCACGACGATGTCCGGCTTTTCCGTGTCGAGCATCTGCACATAGTCACGGTAATGCCGCTTTGCGCCGGTTACCACCATGATGGATTCGCTGACATCGGGGGCAGAGTCGAACAGGCCCACCACGTCTACCTGTGGCAACCCATTGAAGGCCACGTGCAAACCGTGTCCACCCAACTGGGGTACGGCGGTGTCACGCGCGATGGCCACTTTCCACGTGGTCATGGTGAAGCTTCCCATACAACGAGACCGGAAGCGGCGAGCACGGCTTCCTGCACAACGTAATCATGTTCGTAGGTGTAGGGATTCTTGATCTCGCCGCGGATGACGTGGGCCAACTCGAACAGTTGATCACGATAACGATCGTGTTGTACGCCAAAGTCAACGGTGTGTGTTCCTGCAGAGTATTGTTCGTTGTCTTCGCTGAGGGTCAGGTGCATCGTCAGTGGTTTGCTGTCGAAACGTTCCAGTGGGCAAAGCTCAACCGTTCCCTTTGTGCCGCAAATCTTGAACCGCCGGCGGTGGAGTCCATCGACCTCCCGGCTGCATGCGTGGATCATGACATGTGCGTGCGAGTACTCAAGTACCACAAAGCCGTTGTTCATCGCGTGATCGGGCGAACCGGACACAGACTTCAGAAACGGCGTAACACTACGTGGTCGGCCAAGCATCGAAACCACCACATCGATCAGATGACAACCCAGGTTGAATATGATGCCCCCTGGAAGGTTTGCCAGGTATTTCTGATAGGCATCGTCGCCGTAGTCGTGGCTCATGTTGGCGTGAACTTCAAACACATCTCCCAACCCGCCTTTACGAACGGTACTACAGCACCATTGCAGGGCAGGGTTGTTACGAAGCATGTAGCCCATCTGGAACGGAAGCTTGCGTGCCTTGCAGCCGGATATGAGTTTGCCGAACAGCTTCAGGTCATTGCCACCAGGTTTGTCCATGTGCATGGCCAACCCGCGTTCCATGCAGCGCAAAGCGGTAGGAACCAGGTCAAGGTTCGCCGTTTCGATCGCCACCGCCTCAAGCCCCGGGATGGCGAACAGTTCGTTTTCGGTCATCCAGCGCAGGCCGTCGAAAGGCGACATGTCGTTACTGGGAAACCGGGCTGCGGTGGAATTGCGGTCGTCGACCACCCCCACAACTTCGTAGATGTCGCCCATCGCGCGCAGGCTCTTCATCTTCGCCGCCGCGTGTTCGTGGCTGATGCCGATCTGGCCGATCTTGATCCGCTTCATCGGAACAACCTCACTGCACCCAGTCGAACTGTGGGTTCTGTTGCTTCACGGTTTCCGTGATGCGGACCACTTCCAGTGCGTCGGCGTTTCGGATGGGAAATGGGATGTCGTTGCGGAGCGCATCAAACAGGTGTTGCGCGATGGCGACTTCGACGTGTTCCCACATGTCTGTCTCCGGAGTGACATTGCGCGTTTCTTCAATCCAAGGCAGGTCCGGCTCGCAACACATCGGTTTACCTGCGGCAGTTCCCGCACTGGCCACGGCATCCGGCCAGCGAAACACCGGATCGAGATACTTTAGATGGATCTTCTTTTGATCCTGGCCGTACATCAGGGTTCCCCGGTCGCCATAGATCGTGCAGTAAGGGCCCGGCAGCGCCACCGAATTGCTGATCTCGATTTCCACCGCCACATCGTTCTCGCCCATGAGGGTGATCTTCACGTGATCATCGCCATCCCCCGGGGTCAGGATGCGCCGCAGGTAGCTGGAGACTTCCCGCACAGGTGCGCCCAGAAGTTGTAATCCCTGGTCAATCAGGTGAGGTCCCCAGACGCTGAGCTGCCCGCCGCCGCAGTCGAGTCGCATCTGCCAGTCGTTGCGGCGCATGAACGCGTGGTGTTTGCAGAGTTTGACCACTTGTACTTGCCCCAATAGTCCTTCCGCGATCATCTTCGTGGTATTAC
>JANQFT010000425.1 GCA_028277685.1 Phycisphaeraceae bacterium | reverse complement strand
TGGCCAGTTCACGTGCACCGTAAGCACCGGTCTTCAACGTGATGCGTTTGTAGCCCAGTGCCCGCAGGCGATTCACTTCAGCGTGGAACGACTCTTCATCGATGAAGCCGAGTCGACTGTGGCGTTCAAACTCTTTCAGCGCACCATCGGCGAAGGCAGCCTGATTGATCGGATCGGATGGATCAGGCGTGACAATGTAGCCGCGCTTCTGCAGTTCGAGGGCGCGTTCGAGGGTATCGACCTTGATTTCGCCGCCGATGCACTTCGCGCCTTGTCCCCACTTGAGTTCGATGGTGTCAAGGCCGTGGTTGTCGATGATGTACTCGGCCACGCCAAGGCGAGTGTCTTCCACGTTCATTTGCACGAGGATTTCACCGTAGCCCTGATGGTACTTCTTATAAGTGCGGATGCGACGGTCCATGTCGGGTGCGGCGCGAATCTTGCCGTCCTTGTCAAGTTCAAGTAGCGGATCGATACCGCATACGTTCTCACCGCAGACCAGCGTGACCCCACCGAGCGCCGCGCCGACGGCAAAGTGTTCCCAGTTTTTGCGTGCGATTTCGGTCGAACCCAGCGCCCCGGTGAACACGGGCACATGCATGGGCACTTTGATGTCCCAGCCGTACGACGTTTCGGTGCTGACTGCGGGGAAGCGGCAGTTGTCCGGGTTGGCCTCGACGCCATCGGGCAAACCTTCGGCCCCGAGCGCGTAGCCCTGGATGTTCAGGTGGGAGTAATCGATGGGATAGTCTTTATCGCCGCCGGCGGTAACATCACCAAACGGACCGGGATAGATCAACTCGCGACCGCGCATGGTGGCCTGGAACACTTCGCAGTTGCCTTTGCAACCATCGACACACCGTGAGCACAAACCGCTCATGGGCACGACGGATTTCGACCGGTTGACGGTTTGCGTGGCATCGTTCGCATTGGGACGTTGCAGGTTTGCCATGGCATTCTCCTTCGACGTTTGGATGTGATATACGACTTAATTAATGGCATTTAACTGCCGTAACTGAAGGCTGCCCCGGAACCCACCGCGACCAGCCTGAGCACAGATTACACTTCTAATAAAATATATCAATGTCCATTTTCAGATAAACACAACACATAAAGCATGTTATCGCTTAGACAAATACGGCAATTTTGCCGTTCATTACGTTATTACGGAAATGATCGACGGAATTCGACTGTATACTTGCCGTTGATCACCGCAATGCGGCAAACCCAGGGGGTAGCATTGCCATCACAATCAGCGGTTGCGGCAGGAGCATCCAACATGCAGCAGAAAACAGAAAAAAACCGCATCGCCATTCTTAACGTTCTGAAGCGGCAAATTCGCCCGATGACCAGCACGCAGCTCGCGCAGACGCTGTCGGATGCGGGACACGACCTGAGCGAGCGCACGGTCAGGCTGTACCTGCGCGAGTTGGATGAACAGGGACTGACCACCGCACACGGCCGCAAGGGGCGCACCATCACTGAACGCGGCATGAGCGAAGTGCGGGCGGCGCAAACGCTGGAGCGCGTGGGCTATCTGTCGGCCAAGATCGACCAGATGACCTACCGCATGAGTTTCGACCTTCATACGCGCAGCGGGAAAGTGGTGGTGAACACTTCACTGGTGAACCCGAAGCATCTGGCGGCAAACATCGATCGCATCTGCCAGGTGTTCGCGCAGGGTTATGCGATGGGTGATCGCGTGTTGCTGCTTGGGCCGGGTGAGCGCGTGGGTGATGTGGTGGTGCCGCCGGACAGGGTGGGCTTCTGCACGGTTTGTTCGATCACGTTGAACGGCGTGCTGCTGAAACATGGTGTGCCCACTGCATCACGCTTCGGTGGCCTGCTGGAACTGCGCGATGGCAACGCCACCCGTTTCGTAGAAATGATTCACTACGATGGCACGAGTATCGATCCCCTTGAGGTATTCATCCGCAGCGGCATGACCGATTACCACGGCGCGATTCGCGATGGCAACGGTCTGATCGGCGCGTCTTACCGAGAGATGCCGGAGGACAGTCACGACCTGGTGCACAACCTGTCGGAACGGTTGACGCAGATCGGGTTGGGCGCGTTCATGGCCATCGGAACACCGGGGCAATCGTTGCACGGCATTCCGGTCAGTGATGGTCGTATCGGCGCGGTGATGATCGGGGGTTTGAATCCGATCGCCATCCTGGAAGAGAGCGGCCACCGCACGGTGAGTCGCGCCTTAAGCGGCCTGCTGGAGTATAATCGCCTGTTCCCCTACGACGAACTTCCAAAGCATGTCGAGAAGTATGTGTAGCCATCGTGCGTGGAAACGGTGGCGTCGCTATTCGCCCATCGTGCTCCGCACCAGGATTGGCAGGGGCAGGAACAGGGCAATCAGGTAGATCACCAGGAATACGCCCACGCCCAACCCGACGATCAGGTTCATCACCACCGCGAGTTTCTTGTGCCCCTTGACCACCTGTGCGATGGTCAACGGTACGCACAACGCCAGGCAACCTGCCGCCACCAGCAAGGGGCGATGCGCCAATTCCACCACCACGCGCGTCAGCCAGGGGAGACTGACCTCAAAGTCGTTATAGATTTCTTCGAACTTCCGCGTGGCAAAGATAAACACCACCCAAAGCAACGCCAGCCCGGCCACATTCAGCAGCAGCAAAACAAAACTGCCGATCGACCACACGGGTTGAACGGGATCGGCAGGCGGCGGTTTCGGTGGCTGTGCATTCATGCGTCACCTTTGTTACCTGTTTACCGTGCCCTGCTACCTGCCCCTTCAGTTCGCCACAATGTTCACCATCTTGCCGGGTACGACGACCACCTTGCGCACCGTTTTCTCTTCGATGAGCGCGGCGATTTTTTCATCGGCCAGCGCGGTAGCTTCCACCGCTTTCTGATCGGCATCCGCCGGCACGTTGATGCGGCTGCGCACCTTGCCCATCACCTGCACGGGGATTTCGATGGTGTCTTCAGTGAGGAACGCTTCATCGAACTTCGGCCACGGCTCGTAGGTCAGTGACTCGTTGTGGCCAAGCATGCCCCACAGTTCTTCCGCCAGGTGCGGGGCGAGCGGAGCGAGCAACAACACGAACGGTTCAGCCACATCGCGCGGCACGGCATCACGCCCGGTCAGTTCGTTGTTCAACTCGATCAGCGCAGCGATGGCGGTGTTGAAGCTCATGCGCTCCATGTCATCGGTCACGCGCTTGATGGTTTTGTGCAACAGGCGGAGCAACGTTTCGTCGGCCGAGTCATCCGTCACGCGGAGTGCGCCGGTTTGTTCATCAACAAAGTTGCGCCAGATGCGCTGGCAGAAACGGTGGACGCCAATGATATCGCGCGTGGCCCAGGGCTTGGAGGCGTCGAGCGGGCCCATGTACATCTCGTACAGGCGAAGCGTGTCGGCCCCGTATTGCTTGCAGATATCATCGGGGGCAACGGCGTTCTTCAGAC
>JANQFT010000374.1 GCA_028277685.1 Phycisphaeraceae bacterium | reverse complement strand
AAACGATGGATGCAAAGAGATTCGCTGGGGTACGTCGATGGGATGAGTCTGTATGAGTATGTAAGAGGCAGGCCTGTCAAGAACGCGGATCGAGCTGGGATGGCCAAGGAGAACGCTGGTTGGTGTGCTTCAGCCTGAAGCATTCAGACTTCACTGATCAAATATTCGTCGACCACTGCAACAAGCACCGGCATATCAACCAAAGTGCAAGCGTGTCTTGGGACAATCGCTGGCGGCATCTGGCGTGACCTCGTGTCCGACCTGGACGCTGCGTGTTTGCTCGTGTTATACTCTCGGTACTCTCAATCCGTGCGGGGGTGTTTTGGATGAATCGTCTCTATACTGTTCTGTTGGTTATTTTCGTACTCGCAGTATTGTTGTTGCTGGCGCTTGGCAGTTTTCATCTGCATGCGCAAGGCATGTTGGAGGATGAACAACAAGCCATGCGCGATGCGGAGTTTTGGACGGATCCCTTTGAAGTGCATGAGTGGTATCTGGCAAATACCGATCCACGGGTGGCAGAAGGGTACTTAGATGCGATGCGGCACCTGCGCACCATCGCGAGCGTCTTTCCCCCGCCTGAGGACGAGGCTGCCGCTGATGAAGATGAGTATTTCGAAGACTTTCCCGTGGACCACTCGGAGAAAGAATCAAAACTCCTGCCCATCGTCGGCATGATGGAGAAGTATCCGAAAGACCACGAGCCGTTCAGCCAAGAAACGATGGCATTGATCCCGCAGTTTCTTGAAGGCAATCGCGAAGCTCTGCGACTGGCCCATAAAGCGGCAAAGCGTGACGGTGCCGGACGTTACCCTGCGGATTACACCAAGGGATTCGGTGCTATGCTTCCCAGCCTTGGTCCGATCCGGGGACTGAGCAACGTACTGGTTTTGGCAGCGTTGTATCATTCGGAAGTTGGGCAGTCAGAGCAGGCCGTGCGTTCACTGGAAACGGCCTCCAAGCTTGCGCGATCGTTGAACAAAGAACCAACGCTTGTTGGGCAATTGGTACGCAGTGCCTGCCATGCGCTTCTGATCGGACAGATCAGTCGCACGGCAAACCGGGCCAAACTTACGGATGATGAGTTAACGCGCCTGATGACGCTGATGCAAAGGGTTGATCTCCCTGATGCATTCGCCAACGCTGTGGCTGTGGAAGCGGCCCTCATGCAACCCTATTACTCAAGCCGTGAACTCATCGACCAAATCGGCAACGAAAGAGTGGCCTTTTTTCGCATGACTGGCCTGATGACCATGAATGCCGCGATGCACCTGAAGTACGTGCGCGAGCAGGCCATCGCCATGCGAGGACCGCATCACACACGTCATCACGCTGCTGCCGCCGTGGACGATGAAGTAGACCAACTCGGCGATGCTTACATCATTCTCAAGATGCTATACCCGTTTCCGGGACGCGCTGCTCTTATCGACACACGCATGGTGGCTGCTGCCCGAGCAACCGAAGTTGGTCTGGCCGTGTTGCGCTATCAACTCAAACATGGCAAGCTGCCGGCAACACTGACCGAACTGGTGCCGGATCAGATTGACAAGCTGCCGGATGACCCGATGACCGGCAAACCGTTGTTGTACAAAGTCGATCATCAAACTGGCACCTTCGCCGTCTACAGCACCGGGGAAGATGGTACAGACAATGACGCAGTACTGGTAAACACCGACAACGTTCAATACGAAGCCGGAGCGGACATTCCATTCACAGTACTGGGTGAGTCAGACAAAACGGTAACGAAGTAGCCGGCACGCGCGTTTCGAAATCTGATACCAGCAATCGCATTAACCTGTCGGGCACGATCGGTGTGGATCTGTTGCGAGTCTGTTGGTCCTGTGCGGTCTCTGCAATCCCATATGCGGGAAACAAGACCACGTTTTCGCGAACAGCGATGTCCCAGATGGCGTATCCGATGGTAAAATGGTGCCGTGTTGGGTGTTCTCTTATTTGGGCTTGCATGTTATGTAAGTTTCTAGTTTTTGGGGACGGGTCATGAACGAGCACGAAGTAGCCATCAGCCAACTGCGGCAACGCATTGGTGTGCTGTTTGCCACCCGTTATGCCCTGGTGGCAATGGCGATCTGGTGCTTTGCCTGGGGATTGAGCGTGATTGCCTTACGGAGCACGATGTACATCGACCGCATGTATCTGGTGTGGGGTGGCCTGGGGTTGCTCGGTGCGGTCCTCCTTGCAGTGGTGTTGACGGTGCGGATGTTGCCGGATCGCAGAACACTGCGTGCGGTGATCGATCAACACAACCAGGCCGGCGGCATGGTGATGGCGTCAGCCGAAGCAGACCTAACCCAGTGGGGTGAACGGCTCACGCGCATCAGTGCCCCCACGTTGCAGTGGCGCAGCGGGAAAACGCTCGGCCTGTTTGCTCTGGCGGTGGTTTTCTGCGGATTGAGCTTCGCTGTGCCCGATCGACTGGTGGCCACCAATCGCCCGCAACCGATGGATGTCAGCGATGAAGTCGCGCAGATGAACGCCCAAATCGAAGTGCTGGCCGAGGAGAAGATTCTCAAGGCGGAAGACGCCGACGCGCTGCAGAAGAAGCTGGGCAAAGTGCGCGACCAGGCCAAAGGGGACGACCCGGTAAAAACCTGGGCCGCACTCGATCGCATGCAGGAAAGACTCTCCAACGAAGCGCGGCGGGCAGTGGAAAACGCGGTGAAGCAAACCGAGCAACTGGCAGAAACCGAAGCGCTGGCAAAAACGTTGGCGCAAGCCGCCGAATCTCTCGATGCCGATACCACGACTGAAGCTATGGCCGATCTGGCCGAGATGATCGACAATGCGTTGAAGGGCAACGAACTCCCGCTCGACGCGCTCGACCCGGCCACGATGAAGAAGCTGACCGATGGCATGGACATTCCCGAGTTGAGTGATCAAGACCTGCAAGAGATCTGCGAAGCCTGCGAGATCGCGAACATGGATCGCGAAGGCATGATTGCACGGCTTGCCAAAGCAGGTCTGGTTGATCTGGAAATGGTAGAAGCTGTCAAGGCCGCGGGCGATGTGGATGTGGAAGACCTCGTCGAATGGCTGGAGAATAACGGCGGGGACTGTGATAGTCAGACGCTGGCCACGCTATGCAGAAGCGGCCTATCGATGCAACCCGGGCAGGGCGGGATCACACGTGGCCCCGGTGACGCTGCGATGACTTGGCAGAACCCCACCGAAGAAGAAGGCGCAAAGTTCAAGCCCCTCACCCTTCCGCCGACCCGGTTGGCGGAGATCAAAAACGCGAAACTGATCGGCGTGAGTTATGGCGACCCCACCAAAGAACAGGTGGCCCCCACGCAATCCGGCGCATTGCATGGCGCAGCGGCCGACGGTGGCTCCGCCCATACCCATGTCATCCTGCCCCGCCACCGCGGCGCGGTCGAGCGCTACTTCGAACGAGAGTAATTTTTTTGAACCGCAGAGACGCAGAGACGCAGAGGCACAGAGACAATCAGTTTTTCCTTTCTCTGCGCCTCTGCGTCTCTGCAGCTTTCATCATTGAACGACAAGCATCTGACCCACAGGTCCAACCATGACTCAAGCTTCGCCTACCGCCGTGTTGCAACCGAATGAATTGGCTCCTGCAGTCGAGTTGACCAACAAAGTGCTGGAACAGCTTAACCATGTTCTGTTGGGCCGGGAGGACCTGCATCGCATGGTGATGGTGGGCATCCTGTCGCGCGGACACATCCTCTTAGAAGGCATGCCCGGTACCGGAAAAACAGCTTTGGTGAAAGCGCTTGGTGACCTGATGAAACTTCAGTTCAGCCGCGTGCAGTTCACCCCTGACCTGATGCCCGGTGATATTCTTGGTACGCACATCCTCCAGGAAACAGAAGATGGCGGGCGCGACATGCAGTTCAAACCCGGGCCGATCTTCACCAACATCATGCTTGCCGACGAGATCAATCGCGCTTCACCCAAAACGCAAAGCGCACTGCTTGAGGCAATGCAGGAACACTGCGTCACGCTGATGGGCACCACCCGTGAACTACCCAAGCCGTTTTTCGTGTTGGCCAGTCAGAACCCGATCGAACTGGAAGGAACTTACCCGTTGCCCGAAGCGCAACTCGACCGGTTCCTGTTCAAACTTCAGGTGATGGGAGCGGATGTCGAGGTGATGGATCAGATCATCAGTTCACGTCGGCACGGTACACCACCGGTGCCCACCTGGCAGATGGACACCGGAGAACTCGATCAGGTATTCCACGTGATAGAGCGGATCATGCTGCCCCGATCTGTCTCGCGATACATCAGCCGTCTGGTGGCGGCATCGCATCCCGGTAGTGGTGAAGCTACTGAAGATGTGGCCAGATACGTGTCGTACGGTGCGTCACCTCGTGCGGCCATAGCGATGGCCGAAGCCTCGAGAGCGTATGCGCTACTGGCTGGTCGACCAACCGTGGGTTTTGAAGATGTGCGTGCCGTAGCGCCTGCGGTGCTGAACCATCGCATGATTCTGAATTACCAGGCACGGTTCGATCGCGTCGATGCTTTCAACGTGATCAACAGTTTGCTGGCGAACCTGGATGAGGCGGGGTTGAGCCTGCCCAACGACATGGCCGTGACGAACGTGGCGCAATAGGCATTGGCCTGCTGCCAGTCAGGGCGTGACACCAATAAA
>JANQFT010000292.1 GCA_028277685.1 Phycisphaeraceae bacterium | reverse complement strand
AGGCTGGTGGTCTGACCGCTGGCCAGCGCCTCGCCAGCCACACTCATCGAAACGATTGCTGCAACACACAGCAGAGAAATCTTGCGAAGCATCTTTCTTTCCTTTCTTGAAATCTGTGCTTCCCGAAACAGTTCAAGGCACGAATCTCTAAACTCCCTCAGCCCAACTTGTCTCACCGTGGGCAACTCCTTTCTCGCCGGCCGTCGACAGCGCGTGCATGCTTGGCAAAGCGTTCGTGGCTTGCGGCATGCCTGGCTGGCGGACGGCTGGCTCGGCTGCAACGGTGCGTGGGCGTTTACGTGAAAACAACTCAGTCATTCGATTCCTGTCTCTTTCCACTATTCATGCGGTAACCTGTTCCCATGCCGATGAGCATGGCGAACACGGCTGCGCTGGTTGATTCTGTTTCCTGTGCTGTTCATAGGTCGTATCGGGACAATTTCGCGCAATGAAAAAGGGAACCATGCAACGTGTGTTGCTTGCGGTTCCCTGGCTGGCGTTGGGCTGGCTGGGTAAGGCGCTGATGCGGGTGGGTTTTGTTTCGCTGAACTACTTGTTCAGAATCAGTCTCCCGTTGCGGGTGATGCGGAGTCGATAGACTTCGCCTTCATGGCTGATCTGCAATTCCTGCTTGCCGCGGAGCAGATCGCGCGAATCCACCACGGACTGGCGGTCATCGCTGTTCCGCGCATGGG
The DNA here is from genome assembly GCA_028277685.1 of Phycisphaeraceae bacterium. Lineage (GTDB taxonomy): Bacteria > Planctomycetota > Phycisphaerae > Phycisphaerales > Zrk34 > JANQFT01. The sequence continues at coordinate 2,394 of JANQFT010000292.1, read as the reverse complement.
CGTGGTTGCTGGCCGCGGGTTGGGGTTGCGAAGTATCCATGCCAACTACTTCTCATCCTTTCGCTTCACTGGACGCACCCACACCTTGGCCGCCTCGTCAAGGGTCAGGTTTTCGTGATAGCCTTTCAGCTTGATCTTCATGGTGCCGGCTTCGGCATCGACCTGTTCCAGTTCGATCACCGCGCCGAGTTGTGCGCCCATCTGTTCGAAGCGTTGCCGCACGGGTGAATCGCTGCTGACATCAATCAACACCACGCGGTCACCGGTTTCGAATCGGGCCAATGAAGGTTGAGGCTGCGATGGCCGTGGGTTCGCAGTTGTTTTACCAAGTGCTACCTCGTCCACGCAGAAGTCGCACTGACCGCTGCAGGTTTCGTTATCGCAGTGGTAGCCGAAATCTTTCAGGAAAGCGGTACCACCTTGCGGGCAACGTTCAACGAATTCGATGAACGCAATCAGGCGGTCCAGAATGGTATCGGTCACCGCGTGCTCCATCGCACTAGCCGCGATCTCCGCTTCATCGGCATCCACCGAAAGCACTCGGACGAAAAAGTCGCGAATGACTTCATGGCGCCGCACGAGTTCACGCGCCACGGCCAAGCCGGCATCCGTCAATGTGATCACGTCATAGGGAGCGTAGTTCACCAACCCCTTATCCGCGAGCGCTTGCAGTGCACCGGTCACCGAAGATTTTGCCACTTTCATCCGTTCGGCGATATCCTTGGCCCGGGCGGCTTTCTTGGTATTGGCAATCCAATAGATTGCTTCTACATAATGTTCCAGGCTGGCGGTAAGTTCATACTGAAGCGTTGCAGGCATCGGTCATCTCCGAACGTGCGGTTGACCATGCAGCCCTCCGCAGCGCCTTCGCATTACAGATGACGAATATTGTACGGCTAGACGAACATTTGTCAATCGCCATTGCGATCCAGTCTCAATTATTTTGTGGCCAACAGGTAGCCAAAATGCCACTCATGCCGTTTTCGTAACCAGGAAAAGTGCGATTGCTGCCGATGCACTTTCCTGTGCGTAGATGGTTAGAACACAGGATGCTGCATCAAATACAGCCATCTCAAGCATTTATGAATCTTTCGGTGGAGAAAAGTCAGAACCCACTCAACGGCATCCTTTGAGAACTCAGCCGGTGTCACTCATGCTGGTGGCCAGGAACAGATTTCAAGCAAGACGTTTGTGATCTTCGGTATTGGCGGCTGATCAACCCATATCGGGGACTGCCTAGCCACGCCAGAACGAATAACGCCCCGGCAGCCGCGGCCATCATTCCGGATGTGGTCGTGTTTTCAAAACCGAACAGCAGCGGAATGGTCAACGCCCCGAGATGTCCGGAAACTGAAGACAGGATCGCGACGATGGCACTGATGATCAGCATCACCGTCAACCGGTCGGTCAGCAGGTAGGCTGTGGCTGCGGGAACGATGAGCATCGCGATGACGATGATGCTGCCGACCGCCTCGAAGCTGGCAACGGTGGTGACTGCGACTATGGCCATCAGCAGGTAGTGCATCACGGTGGCGTTGATGCCCATGGTGGTGGCCAATTCCGGGTCGAACGCGCTGATGCGTAGTTCCTTGAACAGCGCGATGATGATGCCCAAATTCAACAGCAGCACCACGCCAAGCACCACGGCGACGCGTGGGAACACCATCACCGCTAGTGTCTGCTCAAAGACGGCCTGAACAAGCGCCGGGGTAGCCGAGGCGCTGGCGAAGACCACTGCGACCGATCCGATAGCGAACAGCAGACTGGCGACCATCACGATGGCTACCGCCAGCACCACCGACCTGCCATTTCGAATCAGGTGGGCATAAAGCCGACCGCCGAGAATCCCGGCCGGTATGGCAAGGGTGACGATGAGGGCGTGGCCATGGTTCAAGGCGAGTCGCACGGTATCCAAAGGCGTTAGTTCGATCGCGCCATACAACACGCAGCCAGGGTCGAGATCGACATAATCAGCAGCCTGCACAATCAGCAGCAAGCCGAGTGCGAACAGCGTGGTGAAGACGATGCCCATCGACGCGCCACGATCGACTTTACCGAAACTACTGACCCACTGAGTGAACACTGCAGTGAGGATACCGACCACCGCCGCCCCAACAAACATGGTGACGCTGGCCCGGCTGCCGGTGATGAGGAAAGCGATGGCCAGGCCGGGCAACACCGCGTGGCTGATCGCATCGCCCATCATGCTCATCTGACGGAGCACCAGAAAACACCCGGGCAGGGCGCAGGCCACGGCACACAGCGCGCCGATGATCACGATCCAGGTGTCCAGAGGCATCCAGGTCATGCCGGCGTCACTCCTTTGGCCAATTCATGCGGACTGGGCGGCACAGCCAACGGCTGACCTCGGCGTGTCAGTTCGCTTTCGAGTTG
>JANQFT010000291.1 GCA_028277685.1 Phycisphaeraceae bacterium | reverse complement strand
GGTTCAGGCACCGCACTCAGCAGGGCTTTGGTGTAGGGGTGCTGCGGGTTGTCGTAGAGTTGATCGCGCGTCGCCAGTTCCACGATGCGCCCTAAGTACATCACCGCCACCTGGTCGCAGAAGTGTTCCACCACCGCCAGGTTGTGCGCGATGAACAGGTAACTCAAACCAAACTCATCCTGCAGATCGTTCAGCAGATTGAGGATTTGCGATTGGATCGACACGTCGAGCGCACTCACCGGTTCATCACACACGATGAACTTCGGCTCCAGCCCAAGCGCCCGCGCGATACCGATGCGTTGCCGCTGCCCACCACTGAACTCATGTGGATACCGCGAAGCGTAATCGGCATTCAATCCCACACGCTTCAGCAACCACGCCACGCGGTCGGTCAGCTCACTGCCCCGCGCGATGCCGTGCACCTGAATCGGCTCCCCGATGATGCGGCCAACCGTCATGCGCGGGTTCAACGAACCCACCGGATCCTGAAAGATGATCTGCATTTGCCGACGAAGCTGCTTCATGCGCGCGGTGTCCATATCGAACACGCTCTCACCGTGGTAATGCACGCTGCCACCGGTCGCGGGGATGAGTCGCAGGATGGTGCGACCAACCGTAGTCTTACCGCAACCCGATTCACCGACCAGGCCCAGTGTTTTTCCGGGGGCGATCTGAAAGCTCACACCGTCCACGGCTTTCACCACGCCGACGGTCTTGCGCAACACGCCGCGCCGCACGGGAAAGTGGGTGACCAGATCGCGCACGTCGAGGATGGGTTGCTCAGTGGCGGTAATCACAAGTGCATTGTAGATGCCAACAAGCGAGATACAACCTTGCCCGGCTTAAGAATGCTCCCTAGCGTGCCGCAGTACTGGAGGAATCCTCTTGTGACGGCAGCACAGTTTTTCACGGCAAGCGAAGCACCACATGCGCTACAGGCCTACGGTGGGGCGTTGCAGTCGCGTGGCTGGTCGCTCGAGCGAAAGCTGCATCTGTACGCCGCCGCCAACGTGGCCTGGGCTGAGGGGGGCGACGGTGGCCAACGTCTCAGCGCCTTTGGCGTCATCTACAACGAACTACGTGGCTACTGGCAGGTGTTCCGCAACGCGCGTTCGCACTGGTCACATCGCCAGGCGTTCACACGTTTGAGTGAAATGCGTCAGCAGGCCAAACCGCATCTGGTCAAGTCGCTGTCCCTGGTGCCGCATGATGCTGAACTGCGTCAGTGCGTTTGCCATACGGTCATGAGCGCCTTGCCGGTGAAGGTGAATCCCTCCGGCGGCCACTCGGCGATGGCGGTCAGCAAGTTCCTGCACTTCACCTGGCCGACCATGTTTCCGATCTACGATCGCGCGGTCATCGAGCAGAAAGTCATCCGCGTGTTCCGTTCGGAATGGAATGCGATCAAACTTAATCCGATCTTTGAAGATGTTGCCGACCCGCATGCCCTGGCTTACCTGAAGTATCTGCAGTGGTTGGCCCAACTGATGGCACCGCACCGCAAGCAGGTCATGCGTGCGTTTGCCGATTGGCTGAAACCCCATGCCCAACAAGTGCAGCGCTCGCTCACCGGAACCATATGCACCTATGAAGCCACCGCCGCGGAGATGATCATCATCGGGGCCATGCGTGTGGCAATGTCGTAATTCAACCGTGAAATCCAGCGCTGCAAGACATACCATGCACGAAAGAGATTTGGTGGATTCACGTCTTCCAAGCGTAAGAGGCATTCCCATGAACGATCCGACACAACTGAACAAGTATTCTTCCCGCATCACCCAGCCCGCCAGCCAGGGGGCCAGCCAGGCGATGTTGTTCGCCACCGGTATGACCGAAGACGACATGGCCAAGCCGCAGGTCGGCATCTGCGCCAACTGGTTCGAGGGTAATCCGTGCAACATGCACCTGAATGATCTGGCGGCGGAAGTGGCCGACGGTGTGCGCGCGTCAGACATGGTGCCGATGCGGTTCAACACCATCGGCGTGTCGGATGGTATTGCGATGGGTACCGATGGGATGAGTTTCTCTTTGCAGTCGCGCGACATCATTGCCGACTCCATCGAAACTGTCATGGGCGCTCAGTGGTACGATGCGCTGGTCGCACTGCCCGGATGCGATAAGAACATGCCCGGTTGCCTGATTGCCATGGGCCGCCTGAACCGACCGGCGATCATGGTCTACGGCGGCACCATCAAGCCCGGCTGCGCCACCATCAATGGGGAAGAGCAGGTGCTTGATGTGGTCAGCGCCTTCCAGAGCTACGGCCAGGCGCTGGCTGGCACCATCACCGAGGAACAACGCGCGGAGATCGTCCGTCAATCCTGCCCCGGCCCCGGCGCGTGCGGCGGCATGTACACCGCCAACACCATGGCGTCTGCGGCCGAGGCGCTCGGCATGAGCTTGCCCGGTTCGGCCAATACACCGGCGGACGATCCGGGTAAGCCGGATGAGTGTCGTCGTGCAGGCGATGCGATTCTGCATCTGCTGCATCTCGACCTCAAACCCCGTGACATCATGATCCGGCCGGCCTTCGAGAATGCGATGGTGCTCGCCATGGCGCTCGGCGGTTCAACCAACCTGGTGCTGCACCTGATCGCCATCGCGCGGTCGGTGGATGTGCCGCTGACCATCGATGATTTCTACAAGGTGCAGCAGCGCATCCCGCTGCTGGGCGATCTCAAACCATCCGGCAAGTACGTGATGGAAGATGTGCACAAGATCGGTGGCATCCCCGCGGTCATGAAGTACCTGCTCGCTGAAGGACTGATCGACGGTGACTGCATGACCGTGACCGGCCACACCATCGCGGAGAACCTGGCGGATGTGCCTGAACTGGAACCCGGCCAGCAGGTCATCGCACCACTGAAGCAACCGCTCAAACCCACAGGACACATTTCCATCCTCCGCGGCAACCTCGCGCCCGAAGGTGCGGTGGGCAAGATCACCGGTAAGCAGGGCCTGAAGTTCACCGGACCCGCCAAGGTGTTCGACAGTGAAGAAGACATGCTCGCCGGCCTCGAGCAGGGCCAGATCACCGATGGCCAGGTCATCGTCATCCGCTAC